>JALVNE010000279.1 GCA_027026755.1 Sedimenticola sp.
AAGTGTCGGCGGAGATTCTCAAGGTGCTGGCGAAACGCGCCGAGGATACCCTGGGCGGCGAACTGAGCGGCGTGGTCATCACCGTGCCCGCCTATTTCGACGACGCCCAGCGCCAGGCCACCAAGGACGCCGCCCGCCTGGCCGGCCTCAAGGTCTTCCGCCTGCTCAACGAACCCACCGCCGCCGCCGTGGCCTATGGCCTGGATCGGGGCGCTGACGGCGTGCACGCCATTTTCGACCTGGGAGGCGGCACCTTCGATATTTCCATCCTGCGCCTCAACAAGGGTGTGTTCGAGGTCATGGCCACGGGGGGTGATTCTGCCCTGGGCGGCGATGATTTCGACCAGGCCATTGCCGAGTGGATCATGGAGCAGGCCGGCATTGCCGACGATGCCGGCCACAGAATTCTGCGCCAACTCATGGCCGATGCCCGCGCCGCCAAGGAGGCCCTGAGCGACAGGGACAAGGTGGAACTGGACATCAGCATTCCCGGCGGCGGCCGCTGGCAGGGCATACTGGACAGGGATACTTTCAACAGCCTGGTGGACCCCTTGATCCGCAAAACCATCAGCGCCTGCCGCCGGGCCCTGCGCGACGCGGACATTGCCGTGGACGAGGTGCGGGAAGTGGTCATGGTGGGCGGCTCCACGCGCATGCCCAGAGTGCGGGAGAAAGTGGGGGAGTTCTTTCAGCGTGAACCCCTGGTGGACATCGATCCGGACAAGGTGGTTGCCCTGGGCGCAGCCATTCAGGCGGACATACTGGCGGGCAACAAGCCTGACGACGAGATTCTACTGCTGGACGTCATTCCCTTGTCCCTGGGGCTGGAAACCATGGGCGGCCTGGTGGAAAAAGTCATTCCCCGCAACACCACCATTCCCGTGGCCCGCGCCCAGGAGTTCACCACCTTCAAGGACGGCCAGACCGCCATGGCCATCCATGTGGTACAGGGCGAGCGCGAGATGGTGGAGCATTGCCGTTCCCTGGCCCGTTTCGAACTGCGCGGTATTCCGCCCATGGTGGCGGGCGCGGCGCGTATCCGTGTCACCTTCCGGGTGGACGCAGACGGCCTGCTCAACGTGGAAGCGGAAGAACTCAGCCAGGGCGTCAAGGCCCAGGTGACGGTCAAGCCTTCCTATGGCCTCACGGACGAGGAAATCAGCGGCATGCTGCAGGCCTCCTTCGAGCATGCCGAGGAAGACATGCAGGAGCGCAAGCTGGCGGAAGCCCGGGTGGAAGGTCTGCGCGTGGTGGAAGCCCTGCAGGCGGCCCTGGCTGCCGACGGCGACAAGCTGCTCAGGGACGAGGAGCGCCCGCCCATAGACCAGGCCCTGGCCCAGCTACAGGAAGCCATCGGCGGTGACGACCCGGACGCCATCGAGCGCCAGGCGAAAAACGTGGAAAAAGTCTGCGAGTTCTACGTGGAGCGGCGCATGAACAGCGGTATACAGGAAGCCATGGCCGGCCACAGACTCGATGAATTCAAGGACCTGTAGCGCGGTCTGCCAATACAGATAAAGCATAGAGAAACAATATGCCCCAGATCATCTTTCTTCCTCACGAGGAAATCTGCCCCGAAGGCGCGGTCATCGAGGCCGAGCCCGGCACCACCATCTGTGACGCCGCCCTGGAGCACGGCATAGAGATCGAGCACGCCTGTGAGAAATCCTGCGCCTGCACCACCTGCCACGTCATCGTGCGCGAAGGCTTCGATTCCCTCAACGAGGCCAGCGACACCGAAGAAGACCTGCTGGACAAGGCCTGGGGCCTGGAACCCGAATCCCGCCTCAGCTGCCAGGCGGAAGTGGGGGACGAGGATCTGGTGGTCGAAATCCCCAAATACACCATCAACCAGGTATCGGAGAATCACTGATGGGACTGCGCTGGACAGACGTACTGGATATCGCCATCGAACTGGATGAAGCCCACCCCGACGTGGACCCCCTCAAGGTCAACTTCGTGGATCTGCGCAACATGGTCGTTGCCCTGCCGGACTTCGACGATGACCCGGACAAGACCGGTGAGAAAATCCTCGAAGCCATACAGATGCACTGGATAGAAGAACGGGAGTGAACCCGGCGCCATCCATTTGAGCAAAGCACGTAGGGCGCAATAGCGATAGCGTATTGCGCCAAACAAGCGAACCGCTTCAGGATGAATAGCGCATCGACCATCGTGCATAATCGAACCTCGGCTTGGTGTAATACGGCTGTCGCCTATTACGCCCTACATGGGCTAATTACGCCTGTACTCAAGCCGCGTCCATCACCTGTGTAGCCAATCTTTTGCCCAGCAATGCCAAAGCTCGCTCCAGATGATCGATGCGGGTATTGTGATCCAAATCGATCATTCTCCGTACCACGGTTTCGCTCACCCCCAGGCGTGCGGCCAGTTGAGTGTTGTTGATTCCCTGATTTCGCATAGCCTGGTAAAGCGCCAGCTTGGCTGACGCCAGTACTGGTAACGCCACGCCATGCTGCCGTTGCGCCACCGTTGACGGGGCAGGGACGGGGCGGCGCTGGTTCACATATCCGCCCAGCGCGGCCAGGAGCGCGTCAGTTGCTTCGGCTAATGCTTCCTCCCGGGTTTCGGCATCCGTACCCGCCTCGGGCACATCTGGAAAAGTAACGAGCCAATAGCCTGCCTCGTCTTGTTCGATTTCTGCTGGATACAGATATTGCATATTACGCCTCACCTTCAATTCCCAAATCGCGCAGCATCTTGCGGTAGAGGCCGGGACCTATCTCTTTCTTGCGATCTTTCAATGTGGTGAATCGATCGCCGTAGTACAAGCGCCCGTGACTGCCTTTTCCGTGACGGCCATCGAATCGAACAGTAATCCCGTTCCTTTTTCCGATCTGCCGTACCTGTTTGATGAATTGCGCCCCATTCATGATTTAATTGTCGAATATTTATGTTCGACTATCAAGCTCACTTGGATCATTGTGTCAATGGTCATCTATTCTGGTAGCGACTTGACAAACTCACTGCAAATGCTACTATTACTCCTACTATTGCTATATAGGAGTATCTGGTTATGGCAACAATTGAGGTGGATTTTGAGGTTTTTAAGGAACTTACGGCTCGCCGTGCGGCTGAATCAGTAACCGAAAATGACGTCATTCGAGAGCTTCTAGGATTAAGTAAGGTAGCTGCAGCCGCACCGGAAAGGCCAAAGTCAGTTGAGGCTGGATGCGTCCCATGGGTGTGTAAAGGTGTGTCCTTTCCTCACGGCACTGAGTTTAGAGCGACTTATAAAGGCCAGCTTTATGGTGGCAAAGTTGAGAATGGGGCGTTGGTCGTAAATGGAGAGCGCTTTGCTTCTCCTTCGGCAGCCGCTGTATCTATTACAGGCAATCCTGTTAATGGCTGGCGTTTCTGGGAGTGTCTATTGCCTGGCACAAGCCGGTGGAAAGTAATAGCAAATCTCAGAAAGAAAAATGCATGACAAGGTATCCCACTTGACTGATTAGCACGGCGTACCTGTCGGAGACTTGAGGATAATGAATAAACAGGAATTATTGTTTGAAACGGAACTCGCTTTTCAGAAATATAAGGAATTGCAGGAAATTCTCAACGGCAAAAATATTGGGTATATTAATGATGTCGCACAACAATACGCTAAGAAGCGAGCGATATCTATCTTGATTGACCTGAATTCTTATTTAAGAAAATTGGAAGATTATTTAGATGATATATGCATGGAGTCAGTGCCGGTGGCGGATTTGGGGCCGCATGCTGATTTTTTGTCAAAAGAGCTTCTGCCAATAAAAGAATTGATCAGAATGAACTTATGGAAGTTATTGACATTTCCGGTTTTGGAAATGGATATTGCCAGTGAAAATGTGAAAACAAGTAGTAATATATATAAAAGGGCATTGGAACATCTAATTGAATTTTGGGTGGAAACACTAAGTGATGTGGAAAAAGAGGAATATGCCGAGTTCTTAGACACATGTCGTGAATTAGAGGATGTGGTCGGGAGTAATTGGTTTGACATCGATACATGGAAAGAACGCCAGAAAAAACTACGGCCTATTATCTTAAATAAAGATGGAGAAAATAAGTTGCGAGACCATATTCGTATTCGTCTGATGGAAATCTATAGGTCTTATGTGTTTGGGAATTTTTTCTCTGTAGTAGCATTAAGCCGGAGTCTTGTGGAGTTTGTGCTCAGGTTGAATGCTCGTAAAGTCGGTATTCTGATTGAATATGAGAATATATGGGGTGAAAAATTTTCTAGTATTGCTAGAAATCTAGAGAAAATTAATCCCGCGTTAGCGTCGCATGTAGAAGCTGTTAGGGACCTTGGTAACATAGTAATGCATCCAAAGAAACGTAATGTTGTGGCGGTACCGCGAGTTCTGGAAAGTGAAGCGCTTGAATGCATAAATAATGTGGTGACAATTACCGAGGAGATCTATTGTGGGTAGATCATGTAATAGATATGGATATTGTTATAGTGAGATGTTGATAGATATATTTGCTAACAAATATCGGAAGATTGTCCGCCTGATGTTAACGGTTTGAAGTAGGAAGTCATACATCTGACCATTGATAATGCCTTGATTCTTCGTGCCTTGAAGAAGGCGCCGGGGAATCAAGTTCATCACCGTTCTGGCAACATGCCGAATTTGGCATAATATGTAAGAGGCCAATGACGGGTTAGCTTGGCTAGGGTGATCACGCGAGGGACACAGGCGGCAGCCATCCCTTTGTCTTCCCGTCTGGATTCTGATCTGGGCAATACGGGAAAACTCATGGCGGCAAATGCTGCTCAACTGTAGGTAGGGATTAAAATATATTATGAAATTAACAGAATATGATGCGTTAGAGGTCTATGCCAAGATGTTGAATAGGTCGGATGCCAAGCCATTAGCCGGCATACTTGCTGATGATTTTGTCTATGAGTCACAGAAGGTGTTTCAGCCACTTAAAACCAAACAAGAGTTTATGGATTATATTGTTCCTAAACTGCAGACAATCTCGCGAAACAACGCGAATGTTTATGCGGAAATGGGCAGTGTTTTTGCCTATGGAGAAGAAAGGCCTTGTGTTATATTGGCCCAATATGAAAAATCTAATTTAATTGGTCTTGCTTTTGCAAAGGTGGAGGGGGATAAATTAACAAGAATTGATCTTTGTGTTGTGCCATCTCCGGAATCAGCAGAGCGAAGTGGATATTATCCGCGGTAATTTATAAGCATAGCAGGGGCTGTACTGATATAGAGATACAGTATTCGGTAGAGGTGAATTGTGAAATTGCCAAGCGTCCAAGTATTGGCCCAGCGGATAGGGAAGTAGATATGACTAGTTATGCTTTCGAGGTAAAACAATGTACAAAATGTGGCTCTCAATTTACGATATCAAGCGTACGCTCATGTAATACCTTTGGCGCAACGTACTACACTGATGGTTTTATATGTGGGCCCATGTTTACGCATCAAAGCGCCTTGTTAAGCTGTCCCAGTTGCCGTGAGTTTTTATGGCGAGACGAGTTACCCACGATAGAATCTACAACAGATTATGATTATTATCGTGCCTCTCTACGTAAATCAATGCCGGATGCATTGGGGATGGGACTTTTGATATATGAGGACGCGATTAAAGCTAGAATATGGCGTACAGAGGAACAGGAAAGATATATCCGCATTAGATTATGGTGGTTATATAATAGCGACTATTATAAAGTTCGACATAGGCCTTGGTGGTTGTTGATAAGGGAGCGAGGTGAGCAACACAATGAGGAATTTGTGCTTTCTTCCGAACAAGAGGAGAATTTGCGCAGGCTGTTGACACTGACCGATTCACCCGATCCAGATATGTTGATAATGCGAGCCGAAATTTTTCGCGAACTTGGTGAATTTGGAAAATGTGTAGAGGTGCTAAATAAAATAACTGATGACCGGCTACAAGTAGCTGTTGATGTTATCATGAGGTTGGCGAGGTCTGGTGAGAGGAGGGTGGAAATCGTAAATGCTGGCCAATGATATGGTGTCAAAGGTAGTAACATGTACCCTTGTGTGACAGGACGCCGCTGGCATGGTGGACCTTCGTTCATAAACCCGTCATGAGCTTATTTACGCATCTGGTAACATAGTTAGAGATAGAAAAAGGAGCTGTATGTTTTGGGAAGGATGGTGGGAGGCTTCTGCTGTTTGTGAACAATATTTTTGCGTCATGGCGACGTACGACGTGTGGCTATGCTCTGAAGATGAGAGCTGAGTGCTGTTCTTAACGCTAGTCGTAGTCGTTAGCTATTGGCAAAATGGACTTGGTCAATAAATGCAGAAACATTGGCTCTGGCTGGTGCATTCCCGCGCGATTTTTGAAACAATGGCGCCCAGTTTTCCATTCCAGTGAGTAGTTCCATGCCCCTGATCAAAGCCTTTACCGGTCTGCGCCCCGTTGCCGGCCGCGCCGATGATGTCGTCGCCCCTCCCTATGACGTGATGAACGAGGCGGAAGCCCGCGCCATGGTGGAAGGCCGTCCCTGGAGTTTTCTGCATATTTCCCGCCCCGAGGTGGATCTGCCGGAAGGCACGGACCCCTACGCGCCGGAGGTCTATGCCAAGGGCCGGGAGAACCTGGACCGCATGGTGGCGGAAGGGGTGCTGACCCGCGAGGACAAGCCCAGCTACTATGTCTATCGCCTGACCATGGGGGATCATGTGCAGACCGGCCTCATGGCCGTGGCTTCCGTGGAAGCCTATGACCTGGATCGCATCAAGAAGCACGAATTCACCCGGCCGGTGAAAGAAGACGACCGGGTGCGCAACATCGACACGCTCAACGCCCAGACCGGCCCCGTGTTCCTGGTCTATCCCGCCACGGACAGCATCGACCGCATCCTGGCGGAAACCGCCGAGGGCACGCCGGACATGGACGTGACCGCCGCCGATGGCGTGCGTCATGAGCTGTGGGTGCTGTCCGACGAGGACAAGGTGAAGACCCTCACCGAGGCTTTCGATGCCCTGGACGCCCTGTACGTGGCCGACGGCCATCACCGCTCCGCGGCGGCTTCCCGGGTGGCGGCCACGCGCAAGGCGGCCAATCCCGATCATACGGGGGAGGAGAGCTACAACTATTTCCTCAGCGTGATTTTTCCCCATGACCAGATGCAGATTCTGGATTACAACCGGGTGGTGAAGGACTTGAACGGTTTGTCGCCGGAAGCCTTCGTCGCGCAGATCAGTGAAGCCTTCAGCATCGAGCCTTCCAGCGAGCCGGTGAAACCGGCCCGCAGCGGCGAGTATGGCATGTACCTGGGCAATCAGTGGTACAGGCTGACCATCAAGCCCGAACGCATCCCCCAGGACGACCCCGTGGCGCGCCTGGACGTGAGCCTGCTGCAGGACAATCTCATTGCACCCCTGCTGGGCATAGACGATCCCCGCACGGACAACCGTATCGACTTCGTTGGTGGCATCCGTGGCCTGGGCGAGCTGGAAAAGCGCGTGAACTCCGGTGACTGGGCCGTGGCTTTTTCCCTGTATCCCACTACCATGGAAGCCCTCATGGCCGTGGCGGATGCCGGTGAGGTCATGCCTCCCAAGTCCACCTGGTTCGAGCCCAAGCTGGCGGACGGTCTGGTGAGTCACGTGCTGGACTAAGGGGTCGGTGGACTAAGGGGTCGGAGTCAAATCATCTCTGGTGGTTGAAATTTGGGATATTCTCCTGATTTGACTCCGACCCCTGGGGTTTGGGATATTCTCCTGATTTGACTCCGACCCCTGGGGTTTGGGATGTTTTCCTGATTTGACTCCGACCCCTGGGGTTTTGCGACACCCTCCTCGGGGGAGAGGGTTAGGGTGAGGGGCGGCCATTGTGGTTCAGGCAGGCTATACTCCATGGTATGCGAAACCTACTCATCAGTTTTCTCGTCTTCGGCCTCTCGTTCTTGGCTTCGGGTTCTGCTCCGGCAGGCAAGAAGGTCGATACACCCTATGGCGAGCCAAAGGCGGTTTTCGATTTCTATTTCGATGACCCCCGCCAAATCGACAGCGCCCTGTACTGGTTGCGCTCCTACATGAACCCCCTCATGGAAGCCCCTTACAATTTGGCGCCGGAGTTCATGGACATCGTGGTGGTGATTCACGGCACGGAAATCGTCACCGTGGCAAAAGCCAACCAGCACAAATATGCCGATGCCGTGGGGCGTATGAAATACTATGCTTCCCTTGGCGTGAAATTCCGGGTATGCGGCCTGGCGGCGGCGGATTATGGCTATCAGGTGAAAGATTTTCAGGATTTCGTCGAGGTCGTGCCTTCCGCCATCACCGAGCTGGGTTACTGGCAGCAGCGGGGTTATGGGCTGATCACGCCGCGCATTCTGGACAAGAAATTTTCCATCGAGGACATTCGCTGATTGCCGGATGATGGCAGGATGACGCATATATGGTCAGCACCGTTTCGCATCTTCCGGAAACCGGCAGAATCGACCAGGAGCAGATCACTGCCTGGCTGGCGGCCCTGGCGGGGCATCGCAGCCGCGAGGAGATCCACCAGATCAGCCTGGCCCTGGAATTGATTCACCAGGTACATGACGAGGAGCCCACCTTTGGCGGGGTCCAGCACCAGCTTGCCCTGATGCAGACGGCGGATATTCTCGATCAGCTCAACCTGGACACCGAGACCCTGGTGGCGGCCCTGCTGTCGGATCTGCCCCTGGCGGAGCTGGAAAGGGCGGAACCCTTTGGCGAGCGCGTGCCGGCCATGATCCGTGATCTGAGCCGTATCCGTACCCTGGCAGTGAGCGGCAGCGGTGCCGACGACGACAAGCAGAGCGAAAACCTGCGCCGCATGCTCCTGGGCCTGGCCGATGACGTGCGCGTGGTGCTTATCGTTCTGGCCAAGCGTCTGCAGCTCATGCGGGTGCTGCCTCATCTCGATGACGAGGAGGAGCGTCAGCGCATCGCGGATATCACCCAGCGTATTCACGCGCCCCTGGCCAACCGTCTTGGCGTCTGGCAGCTCAAGTGGGAGCTGGAGGATCTGTCCCTGCGGGTGCTGCACCCGGACGCCTACCGGGATATCGCCCGCGCCCTGGAGGAAAAGCGCGAGGAGCGGGAACGTTTCATCGCCGGGGTCATTCAGCGTCTCCAGGCCAGCTGCGCCGAGCATGATATCGACGCGGAGATCAGCGGCCGTCCCAAGCACATCTACAGCATCTGGAAGAAGATGCAGCGCAAGGGCGTGGATTTCAGCCAGATTTTCGACGTGCGCGCCGTGCGCGTGCTGGTGGATACCGTATCCCAGTGCTACGAGGTGCTGGGCATGGTGCATGGCGCCTGGCAGCCCATTCCCCAGGAGTTCGATGATTACATCGCTCACCCCAAGGCCAATGGCTATCGTTCCCTGCATACGGCGGTGGTAGGGGAAGATGGCAAGCCTCTGGAAGTGCAGATTCGCACCCGGGAGATGCACGATCACGCAGAACGTGGCGTGGCGGCCCACTGGCGCTACAAGGAAGACGGCAAGGGGGATGCCGAGCTGGAGCGGCGCATCGAGTGGATGCGCGCCTGGCTGGAGCAGCCGGGCGATACCCGGGAAGCGGAAGACGCCGACGCCGAGTTTGAGGCCCGGCGCATCTATGTGCTCACGCCCGACGGCAAGGTGGTGGAGCTGCCCCGGGGCGCTACGGCCGTGGATTTTGCCTATGCCATCCACAGCTCCGTGGGGCATCGCTGCCGGGGCGCCAAGGCGGACGGCAAGATGATTTCTCTCACCCAGCCCCTGGAGAGCGGTCAGACAGTGGAGATCATCACCGTCAAGGAAGGCGGCCCCAGCCTGGACTGGCTGAACGCCAGCGCCGGCTATGTCACCACTTCACGGGCGCGCAATCGTATCCGCCACTGGTTCAAGCGCCAGGACTACGAGCAGCATGTGGCCCTGGGCAAGGCCAGCCTGGACAAGGAAGTCAGCCGCCTGGGGGTGCAGAAGCCGGACCTGGAAAAGCTGCTGGAGAAGTATAATTTCAAGACCGTGGACGACCTCTACGCCGCCATTGGCCGGGGCGAAGTCTCCGCCACCCAGCTGGCCAACCTGCAGGCGGTGCCGGCGGTGGTCGATGACGAGGCGGAAGTCAGCCTCAAGGCCGGCAAGCGCCAGGCGCGCCACAAGGGGGCCGCCGGGGAGGTGGTGGTGCAGGGGGTGGATGGCCTCATGACCCACACGGCCCGTTGCTGCAAGCCGGTGCCCTATGATCCCATTGTCGGCTACATCACCCGGGGCAAGGGGGTAAGCATTCACCGCGAGGACTGCCCCGTGCTGCGCCGCCTGAAAAAGGATCAGCCAGAGCGCCTGATTCCCGTGGTCTGGAGCGAGGAGCAACCCCGGGGCGCCTTTCTGGTGGATGTTCAGATTTACGCCCATGACCGCAAAGGCCTGCTGCGGGACATCAGTTCCGTGTTCTCCAACGAGGAAGTGGACGTGCTGGGGGTGAAGACCCATTCTGATCGAAAGAAGGAGGTTGCCAGCATGCGCTTTACCGTGGAAGTCACGGACATGACCCAGCTCAGCGCAGTGATGGAGAAACTGGCCCAGGTGCCGGATGTGCTGGAAGTGAAGCGGCAGGTGTAGCCCGGCCATCGACGTGATGGCGCTATCCAGTAATGGTGGATGTTCCCTCTCCCCCTCGGGGGAGAGGGCTAGGGTGAGGGGGGAAAGGAGTTGCCATCGCTG
Organism: Sedimenticola sp.; assembly: GCA_027026755.1. Taxonomy (GTDB): domain Bacteria; phylum Pseudomonadota; class Gammaproteobacteria; order Chromatiales; family Chromatiaceae; genus Thiolapillus. The sequence continues at coordinate 10,684 of JALVNE010000279.1, forward strand.
TGGTGGCCGGGGTCGGAGTCAAATGGGGAGGATGTTGGGAAGATCCGGTGACATGGAACAGTTTGATTCCGTTCCCTGTAACCCTTGGGTGGAATTTGAGTCCGGCCCCTTTGCAAGTCAAAAAGTCCCCTCTCCCCTCGGGGGGAGAGGGTTAGGGTGAGGGGGGCAGAAGCTCCGTGTTCCTCTCCTAATATTTCCTTGCATCCATGTTTCCTGTTGTCTTGTGGTGCTCATGCCGGGTAGCGCCGTTCCAGGGCCTGATAGAGACGCTCCTGAAAGTCTTTGGCGTCCGCGTCCAGCTCGTTGACCACTTCCGCCAGGTGCTCGTTGTCCTCCCGGCCATCCCAGGTCTTGATGTAGCTGCCGTCCTTGTAGCCGTGATCCTGACGGAAGCGGTTGAGCACGTTCTTGCCCACGTAGATGCGGTACAGATCGTCGAAGTCCGTGTCCACGGCACTGAGCAGGGACAGAAAGGCGGGCATGTCCAGGGTGCGGGACTGCAGGGCGTGGCGGGCCAGTTGGTCCACGTTGCTGCGAAAATCCGTCTCATCGGCCTGACCGCCCTGTAGCTGGGCCAGCATGTTCTGCGCCGCCTGTTCCTGTTCACCTCCGCAGGCCAGCAGCTCGGCGCTGAGACCGAAATGCCAGATGTCGATAAGCTCCAGACGGATCTGTTCCAGGTCGTGTTCCTGAGCCTTCCACCATTTCCAGCCGTAGTGCTCCATGAGTTCGGCGCTCTCCAGCCAGATGGCCCGGTACCATTCGTTGCCGGCCTGCAGCCAGTCGGGGTTGATCTGGCGGTTGAGCTGGTCCTGCAGGGCCAGCATGTTCAGCAGCTTTTGTTTCATGGGGGCAGTAGGCGGATTGGAAAGGCCCGTATTCTACCTGACGCGGTGCCGCTCTGGGGAATACGGCTGTCGGTGGAGTTGGATTCCACAGGGAATTAAGTGGACAATAGGCTCTTTTTCACCGACCGTACCCTGGCATGACTCAAGCCATCCGACTCGAACAACTGAAGAAGACCTACGCCAACGGCACCGAGGCCCTCAAGGGCATCGACTTGCAGGTGGAGGAGGGGGATTTCTTCGCCCTGCTGGGCCCCAACGGGGCTGGCAAGTCCACGGCCATCGGCATTCTCAGTTCCCTGGTGCGCAAGACTGCCGGCCGGGTGGAGGTGTTTGGCCACGACCTGGATCGTGAGCCCCAGGAGGTGAAGCGTCATATCGGCCTGGTGCCCCAGGATTTCAACTTCAACCAGTGGGAGCCGGTGGAGGAAATCATCATCAACCAGGCGGGTTACTACGGCATTCCCCGCCGCCAGGCTTATGAAAAGACCAAGCGGGTGCTCAAGGAGCTGGACCTGTGGGGCAAGCGCCGCGCCCAGGCGCGCAGCCTTTCCGGGGGCATGAAACGCCGCCTGATGATCGCCCGCGCCCTGGTGCACGAGCCGCCCCTGATGATCCTGGACGAGCCCACGGCGGGGGTGGATATCGAGATCCGCCGCAGCATGTGGGCCTTCATGGAGGAGATCAATCGCGCTGGCACCACCATCATTCTCACCACCCATTATCTGGAGGAAGCGGAAAATCTGTGCCGCAGCATTGCCATCATCGATGAGGGCCGCATCGTGGAGAACAGCAGCATGCAGGCGCTGCTGCATCGCCTGCATCGCCAGGCCTTTCTTCTCACCCTGCGCCAGCCGGTGCAGACCCTGCCCGGGGGCGCCCCTGTGCGTCTGCGCATTCAGGACGAGTACACCCTGGAGGCGGTGCTGGAACAGGAACAGACCCTGAACAGCCTGTTCGACTGGCTGAACGCCCAGGGCATGGAGGTGCTGTCCATGCGCAACAAGCAGAACCGCCTGGAGCAGTTCTTCCTGGACCGGGTGCGGAAGAAGAAGGCGGAGGCGGCATGAGCAACTGGCAGCGCTACCGCATCGCCTATTTCACCATCGTCATCAAGGAGGTGCTGCGCTTCGCGCGCATCTGGGTGCAGACCATATTGCCTTCGGCCATCATGACCAGTCTGTACTTCCTTATTTTCGGCGCCCTCATCGGCGAGCGCATCGGCGAGATGGACGGTTACAGCTACCAGTCCTTCATCGTGCCCGGCCTGATTCTCATGGCGGTAATCACCAACAGCTATGCGAACACCGTGTCCAGCTTCTTTCAGGCCAAGTATCAGCGTCATGTGGAAGAACTCATCATTGCCCCGGTGCCCAACTGGATCATCCTGGGAGGCTATGTCACCGGTGGCGTGGCCCGGGGCCTGGTGGTGGGCGCCGTGGTCACCGGCGTCACCCTGTACTTCGCCAACGTCGGGGTGAAGCATCCCCTGCTCACCATTCTGGTGGTGGTGCTGACCTCCATTCTGTTTTCCCTGGCGGGCTTTATCAATGCGGTATTCGCCAAGAGTTTCGATGACATCAGCATCATTCCCACCTTCGTGCTCACGCCTCTGACTTACCTGGGCGGCGTGTTCTATTCCATCAGCCTGCTGCCGGCGTTCTGGCAGAAGCTGTCCCTGGCCAACCCCGTGCTGTACATGATCAATGCCTTCCGTTACGGCATCCTCGGGGTATCGGACATCCGCCCGGCAACCGCCCTGCTGCTCATCGTGGGCTTCATCCTGGTGCTGGGCAGCGTGGCCCTGTGGCTGCTGCACAAGGGCGTGGGCATCAAGAACTGATGAACCGCCGGGCGCGCATCAGCTGGGCTTTGTACGACTGGGGCAACTCGGCCTTCGCCACGACGGTGATGGCGGGCTTCTTTCCCGTGTTCTTCAAGGAATACTGGGCCAGCGGCCTTTCCCCCACGGACAGCACCTTCTGGCTGGGGGTGGGCAATTCCGCCGCCAGCACTCTCATGGTGCTGTTCGCGCCCCTCATCGGCGCCCTGTCGGACCAGGGCGGCAGCAAGAAGCGTTATCTGCTGCTGTTTGCCTTTCTCGGCGCGCTCATGACTTCCTCCCTGTTCCTGGTGGCCGCGGGCATGTGGCAGATCGCCCTGTTGTTCTACGCCCTGGGCATCGTGGGCTTTTCCGGCAGCATCGTGCCCTATGACGCCCTGCTGGTGGACGTGGCGGAAGAAGACGAGCTGGACAGGGTGTCGGCCCTGGGCTATGCCCTGGGCTACCTGGGGGGAGGATTGTTGTTCGCGGTCAATGTCTTCATGGTTCTCAAGCCGGCATATTTCGGCCTGGCGGATGCCGGGCAGGCGGTGCGGGTATCCTTTCTCATGGTGGGTATCTGGTGGGCCCTGTTTTCCCTGCCGGTGCTGCTGTTCGTCCAGGAGCGCAATCCGCGTCCCGCCAATCCTCATGTGCTGCGCGGCGCCCTGAAGGAAATTCGCGACAACTTCCGGGAAGTGGGGCGCTACCGCATGGCGGCCTTGTTCCTGCTGGCCTACTGGCTGTACATCGACGGAGTGGATACCATCGTGCGCATGGCGGTGGACTATGGGCTGGCCATCGGCTTTGAATCATCTGACCTGCTGACGGCTTTACTCATCACCCAGTTCGTGGGTTTTCCCGCAGCTCTGCTGTTCGGTCGGGTGGGGGATCGCCAGGGGCCCAAAAAAGGCATCATGATCGCCCTGGCGGTGTACATCATCATCGTGTTCTGGGCCTGGCGCATGGAATCCATGTGGGAGTTTTATGCCCTGGCGGTGCTCATCGGCCTGGTGCAGGGCGGCATCCAGTCCCTGAGCCGTTCCTTGTATGCACGGCTGATTCCCCAGGACCGGGCAGGCATGTTCTTTGGGGTGTACAACATGCTGGGCAAGTTTGCTGCTGTCATCGGCCCCTTGCTGGTGGGCTGGGTAGCGGCGGCCAGCGGCGATTCCCGGCTGGGAATCCTGGCGGTTCTGCTACTATTCGTGGCAGGTTTCGTGATACTGCAACGCGTGAACGTCGAGAAGTGAGGTAAAGGATGAAGATTGTCAAGTGGCTGATTGGCATTGTTGTGGCAGTGGTGGTGATTGCCGGCCTGGCATTGCTGGCCCTGAAGCTGTTCGTGGATGAAGACACCCTCAAGGCCGAGGCGAGCAAGGCTTTCAAGAAACAGACCGGACAGGAACTGACCATTGCCGGTCCGCTGAACTGGTCTGTGTTTCCCTGGGTGGGACTGGAACTGGGTGATGTGAGCATTGGCAGCGCCCCGGGTTTCGATGACAAGCCCCTGGCTCAGGTCAAACAGCTGGACGTGAAGGTTGCGGTGCAGCCCCTGTTTCAAAAGAAGCTGTCCGTGGATACCGTGGTACTGCGCGGCGTGCGTCTGGATTTGCGCCGTGACAGGCAGGGAAAGGTCAACTGGGAAGGGCTGGCCAAGGCTGGAGAGGGCAAGAACGAGGAAGCACCAAAGCAGAAAAAAGGCGATGAAGCCGGCTTCGACATGGAAGACTTCGAGATTCGCCTGAAGGGTTTGGAGCTGGAGGATGTCAGCTTTCATTTCACCGATGATCTGGAAGGGAACAGCTTTCAGCTCGATGACCTGAACCTCAGCATTGGCGAGCTGACGCCCGGCAAGCCCGTGCCCCTGCGCCTGGACTTCAAGGTCAAGAACGCCAAGCCGGCGATGGCCATGTCCCTGGAGATGTCCACGGACATGGTGTTCGCGGAAGATTTACAACGGCTGGATTTGTCTGCCTTGTCCCTGAAACTGGATGCTTCGGGGGAACAGCTGCCACCCGAGGGCGTCAAACTGGCCCTGGTCAGCAACATCGGCCTGGACCGGAAGGCGGGGGTGCTGGCATTGAGCGATTTTTCCCTGTCTGGCCTGGATGTGGATATCACGGGTGACATGAGCGTCTCGTCGCTGAACAGCGGCAAGCCCAGGGTGGAGGCGCGTCTTGCCATGCAGAAAACCAATCCCCGCAAGTTGCTGGCCCTGGCGGGGGTTGAGATACAGACGGCGGATCCCGAAGCACTGAAGAATCTGTCCATGAGCCTGTTCGTCGCCCAGCAGGGTGATGGCCTCACGGTGAAGCCTCTGACACTGACCCTGGATGATTCCAAGCTCGAGGGCGAGGTCAAGCTGCTGTCCTTCACCGGCCCCGTGGTGCGCGCCAGCTTCAAGCTGAACGGCATCGACCTGGACCGCTATCTTCCCCCGGCCGCGGAGGATGCCCAGACAGCCCAGGGGGAGGAAAAGCCGGCAGCATCGGCTGTCAAGGAAAAGCCTGATTTCGAGGCCCTGCGCAAGCTGGACCTGGATGCCGACTTCACTGTGGGTCATCTCAAAGTGAGCGGCGTGAAGATGGACAACATCACTCTCAAGATTCGCTCACGCAAGGGCGTGCTGAAGCTGGACCCTCTGACGGCCAGCCTGTACCAGGGAAAGCTCCAGGCCAGCGCGCAGTTGGATGTGCGCATGGATGTGCCAAAGTTCAGCGCCAGGGAGAAGCTTGCCGGCATCCAGATCGAACCCCTGCTCAAGGATCTGACGGGTGACGCCCAGCTGCGCGGCACGGGCAATGTGGAGATGGACATCCGCAGTCAGGGGCTGGATGACGCCGTTATTCGCCGCAACCTCCATGGCAGCTTCGGCATCAATTTCCGCGATGGCGCCTACATCGGCTTCAATCTGGCTCAGACGGTGCGCAAGGCCATGGGGCAGGCAACGGGCGATGAACCCCAGGAAACGGATTTCGCCGAACTGCGCGGCACCGGGACCATCCGCAAGGGGATAGTGGAGAACAAGGATCTCTACCTGGCTTCCCCCGTCCTGCGGGTCACGGGCAAGGGAACAGTGGACCTGGTGCAGGAACAGTTGGACTACCTGCTGACCACCAAGATCGTGGGAACCCTGCAAGGGCAGGGCGGGGCGGACGCCAGCAAGCTCAAGGGGGTGGCCATTCCCGTGCGCCTTAGCGGCAACATGAAGGATCCTTCCGTCATGGTGGATATCGAAGCAGCCCTCAAGGCCAACGCAGAGCATCAGATCGAGAAAAAGAAACAGGAGCTGATGAAAAAAGCCGAGAAAAAGATTCAGGACAAGCTGGGCAAGGGTGTGCTGAAGGGGCTGTTCGGTCGCTGAGTGGTCGTCAGCCGGGAATCTTCTCCGCCACGATATAGGCGATCCAGCCGGCGTCGGCATCGGCGGTCGTGGCGGGGTGGAACTCCCCATCCGGCTCGCCGTCCTCGTCCCACCCCTGCCAATAGACTGTGACCCTGAAGCCGGCGTCCTCCAGCAGTTCCCGCACTTCCGGCAGGGTCCACAGGCGCCAGTGATAGCTGAAGGCCTTGTCCAGGCGCGAATCGTCCTCGAAGTGGAAATGAATGTGGCAGGTCAGGTCGTGGTTGATGGGATTGAAACTGGCCTGCTCCCAGATGTAGGTGACATCGCCCTGGGGTGATTCGATCTCCCGCTCCTCCTCGCATTCGCGGAAGCTCTCGTAACCGCCGTAGATATCCAGGAAGAAGATGCCGTCGTCCTTCAGGGCCTGGTGAACGCGGGAAAAATAGTTTCCCAGGGTCTGCCTGTCCTTGAACAGCCAGTAACTGAAGTTCATGGCGGACAGGATATCCGGTTGTTCCGTTTCAACGGTCAGCACGTTATCGTTAATCAGCTTGATGCGCGAGCGCTGTTCGTCAGTCAGCCGGGACAGGTTGTTGGCCCGGCCCCAGTCCAGCACATCCTGATCCAGATCCACCCCGATGGCCCGGTTGGCCGGATCCCGCTTCACCCATTCACAGCAGACATTGGCCGTGCCGCAGAAATCCTCGCGCAGCAACCGGGCGGGCTTGCCGCGCAGTTCCTGGTAGGTATCTGAAACGAAATCCACCTCCGCCTCGGAGCACTGTACGGACAGCTCGTACAGCTCATGGCGGTCCGCCTGTTCGGCCAGAGAGGGTTTGGCTTTTCTTTTCATCGGGTTGTAGAGCATGCGGGAAAGGGGCAACTATACTGAATCCCGGCCCTCATGGGAATCGGCAGCGCCGGCGGGAAAATGCGGCAGGGCATTGCACTGAGGCGAAAAGTGGTTTAATCTTCGCACCCTGTTTTGCGCGGGACGCGCGGACAGCATATGTCTGGAGAGGTGTCCGAGTGGGTAAGTCGGAAGCCTTTGTCCAGTGGACAAAGGAAGTCCGACGCACACGAGGCAGGAAGCCGAGCTGGGTGCGCCACAGGGATGTTGCTTGCGATTCAAGTAGAAACGAAGTAGTAAACTGGAGAGGTGTCCGAGTGGCTGAAGGAGCACGCCTGGAAAGTGTGTATACGGTAATCCCGTATCGAGGGTTCGAATCCCTCCCTCTCCGCCATTTATTTCAATAATAACCTATAAAAACAAATACTTAAAAACAATCAAATTGTTTTAGTCCCCCAATCAGTCCCCCATAAACAATTAGTCCGTATTGGTAGGCAATGGTTGTTTCTGGTTCCTGACTACCCACTACTACACTCTATCTAAAGCCTCAATAATCACCATGATGGCCTGCTGCTGTTCTGGTTCCAGGTCGTCCCATTTGCTTGCCACGTTGATGGCTTCGTCACTTAACCCTGACAGCTTTACCGCCCGGTCATCCTGTTCCCCGTAGAACCTGGCCACGGGCACGCCGATGGCGCGGGCAATGGCTATGAGTTGGCTGGGAGTGCCTTCGGCGGTGGCGTTTTCCAGGCGGGAGATGTAGGACTGGTCCATGCCTGTGGTTCGGGCCACTTCCGCCTGGGTTTTGCCTTTGTCCTTGCGGGCGGCTTTGATGCGTTGGGCAATTTGTTGTCTGAAATCTTCCATAGGCGTCTAATTTACCGTCTTTATGAAGTGTCGTCATATTTTTCATTGAAAAATGCTACAACGGCATTTATTATTTGTTGATATATGATGATAAAACAACTATTTCGGGCGCTATTCCATGCAGGTATGCAGTACCGGCAAGATGACAGTCAGCGAGCATGAAGAACAAAAAGCCCTGTTTCGCTGGGCGGAGGCAGCCCGGTATCAGCACCCGGAGCTGGCCTTGCTCTACGCCATTCCCAACGGCGGCCATCGGCACAAGGCGGTGGCGGCTAAGCTGAAGGCGGAAGGGGTAAGAAAGGGCGTGCCGGATATCTGTCTGCCGGTGGCGCGGGGCCGGTTCCATGGTCTGTATATCGAGATGAAGACCGCCAGCGGCACGGTAAGTAAGGAACAGAAGCGATGGCTCCAGGCGTTACGGGCGCAGGGCTATGACGCAGCAGTTTGCCGGGGCTGGAATGCGGCCAAACAGTTTATCGAAACCTATCTGCAACAGGAGAAACATCAAAGACCAGCAAACCACTGACAGCGAAGTCATCGATCTGGGCGACACCGAGGCCCAGCCCATCACCGAACGGGTGGAGTCGCTTATCGCCCGGGTGAAGAAGATCGTTACCACCGATGAGGGCAAGTTGCAGATCCACATGGAGACCGAAGGTTTGTCCGATGATTCCCTGGCCAGTGTGAAGGACATGCTGGTATTGCAGCAGGCGGGCATGGTGGCGGTGTCCATGAAGCCGTTGCAGAGGGAGCTGTTCGACGCATGAGATGGCTGGTTTTGCCCCTGATGCTGGTTGTTGGTGCTGTGAGTGCTGGCCCGCTGGACGAGGCCCTGGCCATTGCCTTCGAGGAAAGCGCAGTGATCAGGAGCGCTGAGGCCGAGATGCAGGAGATGGCCCGCCAGTCTGACTGGAGCGGCCGCGTGTACGTCGGTTATGCCCTGGCTGATACTTACGATGCGGCAGCAGGTGCCAATGCGGGTATCCAAGTGGAGATTCCTCTGTTTTCGCGCAAGCGGGAGCTGGAGGCGAAGCGCATCGAGTCCCAGGAACTGGCAGCTTTCTACAAGGATCGCCTGGCCTATTTTGATCAGGCGGTAAAGGAGGGCCGGGTGGAGTCAGACGGCCTCTGGGAAGATGCGGCCAAAGCGAAGAAGGCCGAACATGATGCGGCCCGGGGTGAGGTGAAGATGAAGGCGATGCTGGAAGAGATCGCCCGGCGTTACGGTGGCGCACGATGGAAACAATTACAGGCTTTGTTGGCCGCGCACATGAAACGAAGCAGATCATCGACGCCCTGAACAGAGGCAGCAGTGTGCTGGTGAAGGGGCGGGTAGGCATGGGTAAATCCAGCCTGGTCCGTCATGTGCGGGATAAGCTGCAGGGACAGGGCATGGCAGTGCTCTGGGTGCCGGATGCACCCACCAAGGCCACCCTGGAACAGCTGCTGCGGCAGTTGCATGAAAGCCTTGGGCTGGTGTTGCCGGTGGCGTTGCTCGGTCCGCGCATGAAAGCCAAGGCCCAGCGCGAGGGCGGGCTGGAATGGGCCGATCTGGCACGCACCTTGCGCCGTCTGCCGGTGGTCGAGGCCAGCGACATCGTGATGGCCACCTTGCGCAAGGCGCCGGTGATTGTCTGTTTCGATGCCCTGGAGGTGCCCGCGCAAAAGGCGGAACTGTTCGCCCACATCATGGGCGTGGCCCAGGTGTTGGCTGGCATGGACGAGAAGAACCGGCGGGTGCGTATCGAGCGCATGTTGTGGCGGTTTCAGTGTGTCATTGAACTCAAGCCGCTGCCCCTGGAGGTCTGCGAGCAGATTACTCAGAAGTGGCTGGAAGTGCGGCCTTTGCGCTTCAGTGACAGCCGAACCCGAGCGCGGTTCATCCGCCATGTGGCCCAGGATTCGGGTGGCGTACCAGCGGCCATTCGCGGCATGTTGGACAAGGCGGAAAAGGAAGGGGAGATCACGCCCGCCCTGGCGAGAAGTTTTACCCACGAGGCGGGGGTTCGTTATCTGGACATGACGCCGGTGCTGATTCTGTTGTTGGTGGTGGCCATGGCGGGGAGGTATGTCAGTCGGGGAATCGGGGAAATAGAGATGCTGGTGTTGTCCGGCGTCGCGTCGGCCCTGTTCATGGGGCTGCGTTTTTTCTTTTGGCAAATGCGAATGAGGTAAGAAACATGAAAGCAAAACAAATGTTGGTGAGCGCGGCGGTTGCTGGTGTTCTGGTTGCTCCGGTGGCTGCACAGGTCCAGCCGGTGGCGGGGTTGTCCCTGGACAAGCCGGTGGTCATGGGCGAGCGGCTGGCGGTGAAGAAGACCACCAAGAAAATCGGCACTTTGCCGGTAAAGAAAACCCGGACTGGTCTGGATGAGTACGCAAAGCAGCTCTCCGGGGAGAAACTGGCGGTGAAGAAAACCACCAAGAAGATCGCGGCCAAGCATGCCGTGAACATTGTATGAACGAGCCAGTTGGCCAATACAACCCGCCTGAGAAGACCCGGGTGGACATCGACATCGAGCTGAACAAGCTCAATGCCTTGCTGTCGCCCATTCACGGACTGGGCGTGTTCTCGCGCACGGCTTTCCAGTCGGGAGACTACATCGGCACCTACTGGGGCACCAAGGCCGATGAGATCTCGCCCTACACCCTGCATGTGCAGAACGAGGACGGTACGCTGTTCCTCATCGAGGGACGGGACCTGCTGCGGTACATCAACCACAACGACAATCCCAATGCGGCCTTTGATGGTATTCACTTGTTTGCAAAGACCGTCATCCAACCGGGCCATGAGATCACCTTCGACTATGCCGATGGCGAAGGCATCCGCTTTCCCGACTGATGCTGCTGCCGACTCACCTGGTCACGGGCCAGACGGCCTACCTGGCGGCCTGTGCTGTTTCATCGACCAGCTTGAGTATCTCTTTGCGATCCGGGATGCTGGTCATTTTTCCTCGTCCCCCCAAATCGCTTCGAGCTTTTTTGACAGCACCAATAATGCCGCGGTTTCTGCCAAGGCTTTTTCCTTCTTCTTCAGATCCTGCTCCAGTGCCTTGAGGCGTTGCTGGTCAGCTTTGCGAGCTTGTTTGAGCTTTTCATTCTGGGTACGGTCCCAGTCGTTGGCTTGCTCACAGGCTTCACGCCATTGCCGTATCTGCTCCGGATACAGGCCGCGTTCCCGGCACCAGGCGGACAGCTCGGCTTCATTCAGTGCCGCTGTCTCGACTACGGCTGCAAATTTGTCCGCCGCTGACCAGCCTGCCGACGTCTGATCACCATCCGGCAGTAGCCGTCCCTCAGCACGCGCCGTCTTGCGCCAGTTGTACAGGGTGGCCTCCGAGATCCCTTCCTCCGCGGCAATCTCCCGTATGCTCCGGTTGTTCGGTGGCAGCATCTTTTTCAATACCGCCTCTTTGCGTTCTGCTGAATATTTCATCAGGTTCCTCTCTTCACCCCCTCTCGGGTCTAATTAGAATCCCACAGCCATGGGGTGACAAGTATCCTGACAGAGGGGGCATTGATGCACCGGAAATGAAGCAGCGGCCCTGGGGAAAGGAATCACGGGATTATCTGAGAGCCATCACGCCCAAACAGGTAAGGGTGGTGGAGCACGGAAAAGACCGCTACGGGCGCATCATCGGGGAGGTGTGGACAAATGATGGAGACGAGGTGCAGGAGAACCTGAATCTTGCGATGGTATGGGCGGGTAGAGCAGCGGTTTATGGGAGATATTGCGGCAAGAGATCATACTTTGAGGCTCAGAAATAGGTGAAACGACTGGGTTCCGGGATATGGGAGAAGCCCGGCCTTCATCAGATGCCGTGGGAGTTCAGGCATCGGGGCCACTAGCCCGCTCAGTCACGCCGCTTGCATGGACAAGCCTGCAAGCGTCGCACCTTCGCTCCGCCGTGCCAAGCGGTCAGCCCGCCACCTGCTCCACCGCCTCCGCACACAAACCCCGTGCGCTCCAGCGCTTCCGCAAGTGGCTCCGCACTCCGTAGCCAGTGCCTCACCCTCCAGACCCTCCGGCACGGCAGGCATCAGCTCTGACAAGCTCCGCTCATGCCCTTGCGCCTCCGGGCTGGCTGCCATGGTGCCGGGGGTGACATTTGCCTTCTCTTTCAGGTGTTGACATAATTAACAACATGCCGGCAGAATTGGTCATCGATGAACGACACCCCTTTCCGGACGGTATTTCATTTGCGCATATCCGCATCTGGAAGGTACCGCAACCCGTAGAGGGTTCCGGACATTGCTATAAATACAGCCTGGTCTATGTGGTGGAAGGGCGCTGCGTACTGCGTTACGACAACGAAAGGGGAAAAGGCGATCACCGCCACTGGAATGACAGCGAAACCGACTATGCCTTCACCAGCATGGAAAAACTGCTGGCCGATTTCAGAGACGACATCACGAGGTGGAGAGATGAAAACCGTACAACTTGAGATCAAGCGCTTCGATGATGTAATCAGCGATGTGGTTGGTGCTTTGGCTAAAGACAAGTCGCTACCTTCACGAATCAGCTTTGACAATGTGCAAGCCCTGTGGAAGATCCTCTCGCCCAAGAAAATGGAGCTTCTGCAGGCCATGGCGGGGCAGGGCTATCTCTCCATTCGTGAGATTGCCCGCCGGGTCAATCGGGATGTGAGCGCCGTACATCGTGACATCCAGGCGCTGGCCGATGCCGGGCTGGTGGAAAGAAACAGCGAACGCCAGGCTTGCTTCCCCTACGATGAGATCCATGTGGATTTCGTGCTGCATGGCGCTGCGTGATTGTTGTAGGAATTGTCCTACAATCCATCTTGAGCGGTGTGCCAAAGGATAGCGCCTGCCATTTATCTGTGCGGCCAGCTCAGTGCCACCAGGATTTGTGAGGTGGAGGATTCGAGCCGGTATAAACACCCGAGTCTTTACAGCTGGTCTGAGCCTGGATTCTGATCCGCCCGGCTCTTAGAGGTTGTTGCACCGCTCCGCTGTGCGCTTTGGTTCTGATCCCCCTCCGCCCCCAGGGGAACCACAGCCTCATGCTTCGGCAGTGGGCGTTGTGCGGTCTTGCTGCGCGGGGTCGCGCCAGGCACCAGCGTTCCGCTGACGCTCCACCCTGGCGCCAGTCGCTCCTTCCCCGCTCGCAAGCCCGGCTTTGGATTTTTTACTTCAGGGGTCGGAGTCAAATCGCTCCATGCCATTGAATTCACGCAAAGTCGTTTTGATTTGGCTCCGTACCCTGGGGCGCCCCTCATCGCCTGAACAGCAACCAGCGGCAACAGCATCTGAGCATCGCCTGTGGTGTGGTGCCAGGTTAATAGCATGTAGGCTTGTCATCGGCGCACCTGAAAGGCGAGGGTTTTGGAGCCCAGTATTTTGCCGTAGTTCTCCATTGCTAAATCACTTGAGGTAATAAGACTGACAAATTGTCATGTTTGTTGCGAAAAATGGATGCAACAAAACCCCTTCAAGAACCTTCTACATTGAGAAGCGATCTTGTGATTTCCATTTAATACAATGGGATAGGGGAATAACGTAAACTCGTTTGTCAGGTTATGTCAATTTGTCACTCCGGCATCGTTATCGAGTAACATTTATCACGCCTCATACGAGGCAACAGCACTCAGGGAATATCGAGTTACACATCCTGTTGCTGGGTGGTCACCCATACAATCGTGGACTTGCAATTCATATTGTTCACATTTCCCTGAGTGCCCTTGCCTAAAATATCCGGAACCAACTACTTCCAGAATTCATACCAACTCTTCTTTTTGCCGGACATGCCGGACATGCCGGACATCCCGTTCATCCCGGACATGCCATTCATGCCATTCATGCCAGACATGCCGTTCATGCCGGACATGCCGCCCATACCGGACATTCCGCTCATACCGGACATTCCGCTCATACCGGACATTCCGCTCATACCGGACATTCCGCTCATACCCCTGACCGGATAAAGTACAACTTTTCCGTCTGGTGTTGCTTTGTAGTAACCCGCCATGCCAGACATGCCAGACATACCGCCCATGCCAGACATGCCGCCCATGCCAGACATACCGCCCATGCCGGACATCCCGTTCATGCCGGACATGCCGCCCATGCCGGACATACCGCCCATGCCGGACATACCGCCCATGCCGGACATACCGTTCATGCCAGACATACCGCCCATGCCAGACATACCGCCCATGCCGGACATGCCGCCCATGCCGGACATACCGCCCATGCCGGACATACCGCCCATGCCGGACATGCCGGACATGCCGGACATGCCGGACATGCCGGACATGCCGGACATGCCGGACATGCCGGACATGCCGCCCATGCCGGACATACCGCCCATGCCAGACATGCCGTTCATGCCGGACATCCCGTTCATGCCGGACATACCGCCCATGCCAGACATGCCGCCCATGCCAGACATACCGCCCATGCCAGACATACCGCCCATGCCGGACATGCCGCCCATGCCGGACATACCGCCCATGCCGGACATACCGCCCATGCCAGACATGCCGTTCATGCCGGACATCCCGTTCATGCCGGACATACCGCCCATACCAGACATGCCGTTCATGCCGGACATGCCGCCCATGCCAGACATGCCGCCCATGCCAGACATGCCGCCCATGCCAGACATACCATTCATGCCGGACATGCCGCCCATGCCGGACATGCCAGACATACCTTTCATTTCTTTGTTTGTATCTGCCTTATCCTCTGCAGCAAACAAGGGGTTTGCGCAAAGTACGGTGACGGTCGTTGCCATGAATAATATTGGTTTTATGTTCTTTACGAGATTACACATTCGAAATGCTTTCATTGCCAAATTCTCTCTGTCGATTTGTTAACTATACGCATGCAGGTGGTATAAACCATCTTTGCGCGCCAAAAAACTACTCACTTAGGAGCATTTACCAAGGATGCAAGAATGATGCCTTTCAGGGGTGGTTATCGTAGGTTATTGAATTATCAATGATTAATATGTGTCGATATGGCTACGACCGGCTGTTTCGAATGAAAACATGCCAAAATGTCATGTTCTGGCTTCATTGCGGGCTTTGTCGAAGGAACGCAAGCGTTATCCCCGTAACCCTGTCTTCAGGCCGTCGGTGGCCTGTTGCTTGCCCCTGTCCAGCAGTTTGGCGCGGAGCCTGGCCGCGATCGTCAGGCAGCGTATCGAAAAGCTACCCCAATCGCTGGCCTGAGTCTGGAAGACAAGCCGGCAGGGTGCTTTTCTCATGGCAAAATTTACTGTGGTCATAAAGAGAAACTAGGGGCGGCAAAGTTCAGTATCTGGTAATTTCCTGCAATTATTTATGGATGTTGTTGGCCCGTCCGCTGCAAACTGCAAAACATCAATTCAGGTCAACCCAACTTTCCAGGAGATTGCCGCATGATCAACCCCATTGGCTCTGATACTCTGCTTCCCCTGTTCGTCTATGACGTGGACGAGCATCATGCCCTCACCAAGGAAGCCGAAAGTCTGCCTTCCGTGACCATCACTTCCCAAGCTGCCGGCAACGCGGTCATGCTGGGCGGTGGTTATTTCACCCCTCTCAAGGGTTACATGAATGTGGCCGACGCCATGGGCGCCGCCGAGAAAATGACCCTCACCGACGGTTCTTTCTTCCCCGTGCCGGTGATGAACCTGGTGGACGACGAGGCCATTGCCGCCATCGGTGACGCCAAGCGTATCGCTCTGCGTGATCCCAATGTGGAAGGCAATCCCGTACTGGCGGTGATGGACATCGAGAATATCGAGAAAGTCACCGAGGAACAGATGGGCGTCATGCGTGACAAGGTGTACCGCACCGATGACCCCGAGCATCCCGGCGTGGCCGCCTGGATGGGCCAGGGCCGCAACGCCCTTTCCGGTCCCATCAAGGTGCTGAACTTTTCCTACTTCCAGACCGATTTCCCTGATACTTTCCGTACCGCTGTGGAAATCCGCAACGAGATCAAGGAGCGTGGCTGGAATACCGTGGTGGCTTTCCAGACCCGTAACCCCATGCACCGGGCTCACGAGGAGCTGTGCCACATGGCCATGCGTGACGTGAACGCCGATGGCGTGGTCATCCACATGCTGCTGGGTAAGCTCAAGCCTGGTGATATTCCCGCACCTGTACGCGATGCCGCCATCCGCAAGATGGCCGAGCTGTATTTCCCGCCCAACACCGTGATGATCACGGGTTACGGCTTCGACATGCTCTATGCCGGCCCCCGCGAGGCGGTACTGCACGCCTACTTCCGTCAGAACATGGGCGCCACCCATTTCATCGTGGGCCGGGACCATGCCGGCGTGGGCGACTACTATGGGGACTTCGACGCCCAGACCATTTTCGACGAGGAAGTGCCGGAAGGCGCCCTGCAGATCGAGATCTACAAGGCCGACCACACGGCTTACTCCACCAAGCTGAACAAGGTCATCATGATGCGCGACGCGCCCGAAGGTCACACCAAGGAAGACTTCGTGCTGCTGTCCGGCACCAAGGTGCGCGAGATGCTGGGTCGTGGTGAAGCGCCTCCTCCCGAGTTCTCCCGTCCCGAGGTGGCCAAGATCCTCATGGACTACTACCAGTCCCTGAACGACTGACGGAACCCGCTTCCGAATCGAGCCCGCTTTCGAGCGGGCTTTTTTGATTTAAGTGGGCGGGGTCGGAGTCAAATGGGAAGGATGTTGGAAGGATTTGATGGTGTGGAACGGTCTGATTCCGCTTCCTGTAGCGGCTTGAGTGGAATTTGACTCCGACCCCTGGAAGTATTTTACGCGGGCGGGGTCGGAGTCAAATGGGAAGAGTGTTCGAAGGATTTAATGGTATGGAACAGTCTGATTCCGTTTCCTGTAGCAGCTTGAGTGGAATTTGACTCCGACCCCTGGAGGTAAAAAACATGAAAAAGCGTTACCAGCTGCTTTCCATGGAAACGGCCTACAAGGGCTTTCTCGAACTCAAGCGCTATCGCCTGCAGCACCAGTGCCATGCCGGCGGCTGGTGCGATGAGATACAGCGTGAGCGCGTTGAGGGCAAACATGCCGTGTCCGTGCTGCTCTGCGATCCCCGGGAAGATGCGGTGGTGCTCATCGAACAGTTCCGTATCGGCGCCATGGGCCACGCTGATGATCCCTGGCTGCTTGAAACCGTGGGCGGCTACATGGAGGAGGGTGAAGAAGCGGAAGAAGTCGCCCGCCGGGAAACCCTGGAGGAAACCGGCTGCGAGCTGATGGCACTGGAGTTCATTGGCAGCTTCTTCACCACGCCGGGGTGGAGCGGGGAGCGTATCTCTCTGTACTGCGGCTGGGTGGACAGCCGGCGCGCGGAAGGCGTGCATGGCCTGGATCACGAGGGGGAGGATATCCTGGTTCGCGTCCTGTCCTTCGCCGAGGCCCAGGCGGCCCTGTTCCACCAGGCCAATTCCACCAGCATCGTGGTGGGGCTGCAGTGGCTGGCGGGGCATTGGGAGGCGCTTTGTGAGCGCTGGAGGTGAGATTTTTCCCTCACCCCCGGCCCCTCTCCCGAAGGGAGGCTGTCGCAAAAGGCGACAGCCTCCGCGATGCAGGGATGCATCGCCATTTTCGATGGCCGTAAGCCATTGAAAATGGAGGAATCGGAAAATCGCACTTTTCCGATTACGAGCCGTAAAAGCCCAGGGAGGGGCTTTTATGGCATCCTCGAAGGAAGAGCGGAGAAACAGCGGTAGGTCGGGCTTTAGCCCGACATGACAAGGTTCAGGGTTTTCTCCAGACCATGTTCCGGTGCGGAATGCCGGCATCGTCGAAAACATCGCCTTCCGCCACGAATCCTGCTTTCTCGTAGAAGGGCATGGCCTGAACCTGGGCGGCGAGGATCATTGTCTCGAACCCCCGTTTCCGGCCTTCCTCCATCAAAGCCCCCAACAAAGCGCTGCCCACGCCGCGCCCTCGCCATTCCCTGAGCACCGCCATGCGCCCGATATGCCCGTCTGGCAGCAGGCGTCCCGTGCCTATGGGGTTGCCGTCCCGGTCTTCCGCCAGCATGTGCAGGCACTGGTCGTCCAGGCCGTCCCATTCCAGTTCCGGGGGAACCTTCTGTTCCCGCACGAATACCGTTTCGCGTACCTGGCGCAGGGCGGCCTGGTCCTGGGGCCAGCGGGCCGGGCGCAGTCGAAAGTTCTTGTCAGTCATCGCAAGGCTCCAGCCAGTTTTCGTCGATGAGCCGGGTCAGAACCGGCAGCAAGGTATCCGGCATGTCCTGCAGCAGTCTGGCGTCGATGACGGGCGCGTCACAGAGCTGGATCACGACAGCCTGGCAGTCCTCTGGCAGCTCAAACACTTCACCACAGACGAACAGGTACAGATTACCGTTGCCGCCTGTGCTCCAGGCCCAGCGGCTGAAAGGATGACGTCGCCATGGCTGTGCGTCGAGCAGGCCGGGCACTTGTTCTGTGGTCACAGTCCCGGGCCGGGGTTCGATGAACAGGTGTTCCTTGATTTCCGTGGAGAAACAGCCGAACCAGCGCAGGCGCAGGTCCGGGGCGGCCAGCCAGGCGTCCAGTTTCCTGCCGGTTTCCGCCATGGCTTCCGGGCGTATTTGCGCCGGGCTGTCCTGGGGAGACAGGGGCGGATCGGTGAAATGAGCGTCCTCGGGCACATGATCCAGCAGGTACTGGGTGAAGCTGCCCAGCATTTCCGGCACTGAGGGAGCGCGCAGGCCCACGGACCAGGTCATGCAGTCACCATCTTCGCCTATGCCCCAGTGGGCCACGCCTGGCGGCAGGTAGAGCACATCCCCCGGCTCCAGCAGCCATTCCTGTTCCGGCTCGAAGTCCGCCAGCACCCGGATGGGCAGGTCGGGGAGCAGGGCGGGGTTTTCCGCCCGATTGCCGATCTGCCAGCGGCGCCTGCCTCTTGCCTGGATGAGAAAGACGTCGTAAGTGTCCGTATGAGGCCCCACGGAACCGCCGGGCACCGCAAAGCTGATCATGATGTCGTCGAAACGCCAGGAGGGAATGAAATGGAACAGCTTGAACAGTTCCGCCACCTCTGGCAGGTACTTGTCCACGTCCTGCACCAGCAGGGTCCAGTCCCGGTCCGGCAGTTGGGCAAAGACCTGTTCATCGAAAGGCCCATGGCGCAGCTCCCAATCCTGCTCGCCGTGGCGCAGGACCATGCGGGATTCCACCTCTTCCTCGCAGGCAAGTCCCGCCAGTTCTTCCGGAGAGAGGTCAAAAGGATGGTCGCGGATGGCATTGCGCAGCAGCAAGGGCTTTTTCTGCCAGTAGTCGTCCAGAAAGTCCTGGATGCTCAGCTCAGGGGGTAAATGCAAACGCATGGCGGGGCCCGAAGAAGCGTGGAAAATGGAATTCTATCTCATCTGCTCGATGCGGGAGCAGGGTCATCGGGCAATCCAGTCTTGTTTTTGCCGGCAAATCCGGTATCCTTGGCTTCCCCGGAGAGATGGCAGAGCGGTTGAATGCACCGGTCTTGAAAACCGGCAAGGGTTAACAGCCCTTCCTGGGTTCGAATCCCAGTCTCTCCGCCATTCGATAAAAGCTCTGTAACATCAATGTGTTACAGGGTTTTTTGTTTCCAGGCTGCCGAAGACATGCGGTTGTTTTCATCGCACTCCGCCCATGTCTTCGATTTTCACCCGCCATTGCGCCGGGCCTGTCTGGTGGACAGATTCACCGTGGCTGTCCACCGCTACCACCACGGGCATGTTTTCTACCTCGAACTCATAAATGGCTTCCATGCCCAGATCCTCGAAGGCTACCACCCGGGCCTTGCGTATGGCTTTGGATACCAGGTAGGCGGCGCCGCCCACGGCCATGAGATAGGCGGCCTTGTGACGGCGGATGGATTCGATGG
>JALVNE010000280.1 GCA_027026755.1 Sedimenticola sp.
CCTCGTCCTTGAACAGTTCACGCAGAGGCTCCAGCAGTTCCAGTTTCATATGCGCCGGAAGTCCGCCCACATTGTGATGCGATTTGATGACGTGGGCCTTGCCGGATTTGGCGCCTGCGGATTCAATGACATCGGGATAGATAGTCCCCTGAGCCAGCCATTTGATCTTTTTCAGTTGTGTTGCCTGTTCGTCAAACAGTTCGATGAACAGGTGACCGATAATCTTGCGTTTTTGCTCCGGATCGGCGATGCCTGCCAGGGCATCGAGAAACCGCTGTTCCGCATCCACGCGGATAACACGCACTCCCATGTGTTCGGCAAAGGTGGCCATCACCTGATCACCTTCGTGAAGCCGTAGCAGGCCGTTGTCCACGAATACACAGGTGAGCTGATCCCCAATGGCGCGGTGTAGCAGCGCGGCTACCACCGAGGAGTCCACCCCGCCGGACAGCCCCAATAACACCTTATCCTCTCCCACCTGCTGACGGATCCGGGTAATGCTGTCCTCGACAATGTTGCCTGCTGTCCATAACGGAGGGCAGTTGCAGATGTCGTTTACAAAGCGGCTGAGGATGCGCGCCCCCTGTTTGGTATGGGTAACTTCCGGGTGAAACTGCACACCATAGAAACGGCGCTGCTCGTCGGCCATTCCGGCGATGGGTGCGGCGTCGGTGGAGGCCATCAGTCTGAATCCAGGTGGCAGCTCAACAACCCGATCACCGTGGCTCATCCAGACATCCAGCAGACCGAAACCTTCAGGACTGGTGTGGTCCTCGATGTCACGTAGCAACAGGGTATGCCCGCGGGCGCGCACCTGGGCATAACCGTACTCGTGGTGCACGGCACTCTCCACCCTCCCCCCCAGTTGCTGTGCCATGGTCTGCATGCCGTAGCAGATCCCCAGCACCGGCACCCCCAGTTCAAAAACGGCGGGTGCTGCACGGGGTGTCTCGCCTTCGGTGACGGATTCGGGCCCGCCGGAGAGAATAATTCCCCGCGGCGCAAACTCATGAATGGCCTTGCTATCCATGCTGCAAGCATGGATCTCGCAGTAAACGCCGGCCTCACGCACCCGGCGGGCAATCAGCTGGGTATACTGCGAGCCAAAATCGAGGATCAACAGGCGGTGGGCAT
>JALVNE010000281.1 GCA_027026755.1 Sedimenticola sp.
GATGTGCCGTGCATTTTGGGCGGGAAAGCAGGTATCAGTTCAGGTGAACAGAAGCGAAAGAGCACGTCCCTCGGCAATTGCCGCCATAGACGAGCGGGTATGGGTGTAAAGTCACGGATTCAGGTTCATATAACGAATACCCAGGAACCCGGCCCGCCCCTGGGTGTTGTAGCCGCTGGCCAGTTCGTAGTCTTCATCGAAGGCGTTCTCCAGTTTGGCGAAGATCTGCCAGTGGGGGCTGAGCCTGTAGGCGGCATCGAGGTTCACCAGAGTATAGCTGTCCAGAGTGATGCCGCCAAAATCCTTGCGGTCGCCGGCGTAGAGCAGGTCGCCGCCCAGGGTCCAGGGGCCCCAGCGGTAACTCAGACGGGCGTTGACGCTGTGCCTGGCGCGGCGCAGCAGGCGCTCGCCGGTGCCGCGGTCCTCCGGGTCCTGCCAGTTGCCGCCCAGGTGCAGGGCCAGGGCCTCGCCGCTGTAGTCGTAACCCAGCTCCAGGCCGTCGATGCGCACTTCCGCCATGTTCTGGTTGTAGCCGATCCACGGCGGGGTGACCAATACCCACTGGATCATGTTGTCGATGTCGTTGCGGTACAGGGAGGCGCTCAGCTCATGGGCGTCGCCCAGACGGTGCTTGAGGCCCAGCTCGTAGGAGGTGGATTCTTCCGGCTCCAGATCGGGATTGCCGCCAAAGCCGTACCGTTCATTGGCGCTGGGCACGCGGAAGGCGGTGGCGGCGCTGGCCCAGGCGCGGGTGCCCTGGCCGAAGTCGTAGCCGTAGTTCAGGCTCCAGGTAAACTTGCTGCCCGCGTCCTCGTGATCCAGGTAGCGCAGGCCGGCGATGAGGTGATGCGCGCCCCGGCTCAGGTCGTACTGGCCCCAGGCTTCGAGGATATCCGTGTCCGTGTCATAGGAGGAGAAGGCGCCATCCAGGGTCACGTCCTCGTTGCTGCCTTTGATGCCCAGCAGCGCCTGGTCCTGGCCCAGGGCGATGCGGTTGCGCCAGGACAACTCGGTGCGGTCCGTGTGCACGGCGTCGCTGCTCTGGTTCTGGTCGATGTGATCCCGCACATGGGCCAGTTCCAGGGTGCTGGTCCAGTTGTCGCTGAAGGCGGCTTCCCAGCTCAGGCTGGAGCGGCTGTTGAGAAAGTCCTGATCCAGGGGATTGCCGAAATAATCCAGGTACTCGTTGTTGCCCTGGGTCTGCCAGTGGCTGGCGTCGAAACGGTGGATGCCCGCGTCGAAACCCGCGGCCAGGTCGAAGCTGGTGTTCTCATAGCCCCGGTCGATGGAGGACGTGGCCAAAGGAGGGAAACCGTCAGTTGTCTGATAGGACAGGCTGGCGCTGAGGCGGTGATTGTCCGCGGCATGGCCCAGGTGGGCGCTGGCTTTCCAGGTGTTGTCGCTGCCGCCTTCCAATGCGCCGCCAAAGCTGAGCTTCTCTGAGCCGGCCTTGCGGGTGATGATATTGATGACACCGCCGATGGCGCCGGAACCCCAGAGGGTGGAGCGGGGGCCCTTGTAGATTTCGATGCGCTCGATGTTCTGGGGGTCGATGTGCTGCAGGGCGGCGCTGCCCACGCTGCCGGAGTTGATGGGCACGCCGTCGATCATCACCAGATTGTGATCGCTCTCGGTGCCGCGGATGAACAGGGAGGTGGCCTGGCCGGGACCACCATTGCGGCCGATCTCCAGGCCGGTGCGGAATTTGAGCAGGTCGGCGATGTCTGTGGCCGCCGAGCGCTGGATTTCCTCGGCCGTGATGATTTCCATGCTGGCCAGCGTGTCGTCGAGTTCAACGGGATAGCCGGTGGCTGTGACCACCAGGGGTTCCAGGGTTTCGGCGGCATGGGCCGAGGTCATGGCCGCGGCAAGGGCCAGGAAAAGGGTGGAGTTCTTCATTGTCGTATTCCTTGTCAGAGGCGCACACCCGCGCCAGGTTGGAAACAACAGAGGGCCGGTCTCCGGACTGATGGGCGGCCCTGTGGCCCGAAACCGCGCCTTCCCACGACACTGTCGCAGTGGCCTGTGCGGTTTCTTCTCCCAATCACCGTTGCGGGGGCAGTGCCGGTCTTGCACCGGCTTCCCGTTTAACCCTGGTGCCAGGCGGGGTCGGAGTCATAATGGGTCAGGCGGGGTCGGAGTCAAATCAGGATTGGTATCGGGAAAATTCAACGATCCCGGGTGATTTGACTCCGACCCCTGCAACGATCCGGGGTGATGTGACTCTGACCCCTGAACCTGCTGGCAGGGCACCCTCTGGGGAACGCGAAGTCTGCCAGTTGGGGGCATCCACGTCAATTGGCCAGGTGGAGTGACCATGCAGGGTTGGACTCAAATCAGCAATGGAATTGGAAAAACTCAACGGCTTGGGGTAATTCGACTCCGCCCTCCGGCTCTAAAGAAAATAGAGTAAAATGCTCAGATATCCCATTCATTTCCCTGTCCAAACCATGTTTGATCGCCTGAAAGAGGACATCCAGTCCGTATTCGACCGTGATCCTGCGGCGCGTACCAGTTTCGAGGTGCTGACCACCTACCCGGGCCTGCACGCGGTCATGGCGCACCGACTGGCCCATGGGTTGTGGAAGCGTAATTTCAAGTGGCTGGGACGTGCGGTGTCCAACCTGGCGCGCTGGCTGACGGGCATCGAGATTCACCCCGGCGCCACTATCGGCCGGCGTTTTTTCATCGATCATGGCATGGGAGTGGTGATCGGCGAAACCGCCGTCATTGGGGATGACTGCACCCTCTACCATGGCGTGACCCTGGGAGGAACCACCTGGGAGAAGGGCAAGCGCCATCCCACCCTGGGCAATGATGTGGTGGTGGGGGCGGGCGCCAAAGTGCTGGGTCCCATAAAAATCGGTGACGGCGCGCGCATCGGCTCCAATGCCGTGGTGGTCAAGCCCGTGCCGGCCAATGCCACCGTGGTGGGCATCCCCGGCCGATTGGTGGAGCGGCGTACCGCGAAAGACAAGGCCCACCGGGAGAAGCTGGCGCGCAAAATGGGTTTCGACGCCTATGGCGCCACCCAGGATGCTCCCGATCCCGTGGCCAACGCCATCAACTGCATGCTCGATCATGTGCATGTGCTGGAGAGCAAGATGTCCCGCATGTGCGAGGTACTCAAGAGCATGGGCTACACGGACGAAGATGTGGAGCTTCCCGAACTGACTTCCTGCGAGATCGTTTCCACGGCCGAGGAGCTGCACAAGCTGGACGGCGGGGAAGATGAAAAAGAAGCTGATGAGCGCTGATTCCGGCGGAAGGCGGAATCACCGTTTGTCAATACTTGACTAAAATAGTCGGTAATGTATAGTTGCGCCCATATTTCATACCGGACCTGGACAGATGAGACTGACGACCAAAGGCAGATACGCGGTAACCGCCATGCTCGATCTGGCGCTGCACTGCGGTGACGGCCCCGTGAGCCTGGCCGAGATCGCCGATCGCCAGGATATCTCCCTGTCCTATCTGGAACAGCTGTTTTCCCGCCTGCGCAAGCGGGAGCTGGTGACCAGCATCCGTGGTCCCGGCGGCGGCTACCTGTTGGGGCAAGATGCCCGGCGCATCGACGTGGCTGGCGTCATCACTGCCGTGGACGAGCGCCTGGATTCCACGGCTTGCGGCGGCAAGGGCAACTGTCATGGCGACAAGCGCTGCCTGACCCACGAGCTGTGGCAGGATCTCAGCGAA
Organism: Sedimenticola sp.; assembly: GCA_027026755.1. GTDB lineage: Bacteria > Pseudomonadota > Gammaproteobacteria > Chromatiales > Chromatiaceae > Thiolapillus. The sequence goes on from JALVNE010000281.1 coordinate 3,697, forward strand.
AGCATTCACGATTACCTGAGCAGCATCAGCCTGCAGGATCTGCTGGACAAGCAGCTGGCCAGGGACAAGCGCCGGTCTGCCTCCCTTTCCCGGGTGGATTCCCCCAA
>JALVNE010000282.1 GCA_027026755.1 Sedimenticola sp.
TAGTAAAGCGCTGCATGGCGCAAGCGGAATGACATAATGGCTGAACGCTATGAGATAAAGATGCCCCAGCTCTCCGACACCATGACTGAAGGTGTCATCGTCAGCTGGGAGAAGCAGGTGGGTGACAAGGTTGAACGGGGTGATATCGTCGCCACCGTGGAGACCGACAAGGCGATCATGGATGTGGAGGTGTTCCGCGAGGGATATCTCTCCGGGCCGCTGGCACCGGTGGACAGTACCGTGCCGGTGGGAGAGCCCATTGCCTGGCTGGTGGCCGACAAGAAGGATGTGCAGCCGGCCGACGCCGCTGCTCCGGCCAAAGAGGCCAGCGCCCCCGAACCTGTTTCCGCACCCGCTGCCGCCGACACCGGCGAGAGCAGCGAAACCGCCACCCCCCCGGCACAGCCGGAAGGGGCCAGCTATACCATCAAGATGCCCCAACTCTCCGACACCATGACCGAAGGGGTGGTGGTGAGCTGGGAAAAGGAGCTGGGTGACAAGGTCGAGCGCGGTGACGTGGTCGCTACGGTGGAGACCGACAAGGCGATCATGGATGTGGAGGTGTTCCGGGAAGGGTATCTCTCCGGTCCCCGCGCCGAGGTGGACAGTGTGGTCGCCGTTGGCGAGCCGATGGCCTACCTGGTTGAGCGGCCCGAGCAGGTGGTTCGGGAAGGCCGTGTGGCCTCTTCACCCCCGGCAAAACAGCAGGCCCCTGCTGCGCAAACCGCTCCAGCCTCTTCGGCGGAAGCTGCCGGGACAGCCGCGGCAGGTGACAGCGGTGCCGTTCCGGCCCCCCGCCCGGATAACAAGCAGGCCAGCCCCTATGCACGCAAGCTGGCCGCCTCTCTGAATGTCAATCTCAATACCCTGAAAGGTTCCGGCCCTGGCGGGGCGATCACTGCAGCGGATGTGCAGCAGGCGCAGCCGGTAGAGCGTCCCACCGAGATCGCGACCCAGGTGCCGGCGCATGTTCTGCCGCAGATCCAGGTGCCCGGGCACGGCCGCCCGATGAATGCCATGGAGAAGGCGGTCTCCGCTTCCATGACCGCATCGCTGACCATGCCCACCTTTCATGTTACGGTCAATGCCCAGCCTGGCGCGCTGATCCGGGCAGCCAAGAAAAA
>JALVNE010000283.1 GCA_027026755.1 Sedimenticola sp.
CCGGTGCTCTTGATGAGATGGATGACCAGGTAATTGACCAGCCCTCCCACCGTCAGGGACAGGATCATGAGAATGGCGAACGCCACCCCGAGGCGCACCGATGGGGTGCTGATGAAGCCTTCCATGCGCAGGGACAGATCCCGGAAGAAGGTCCAGCTTATCCAGAAGGCCAGTATCCAGACAGCCAGGGAAAAGGCTTCACGAATGAAGCCGCGGAACAGACTGATCAGGGCCGAGATGGCAATGACGCCAAGTATGACGAAATCCGCCCAGATGAGCTGTGTATCCGCTGCTGACATCAGGGATACCGGACGACCTGTCCCTTGGTCTGGGCTATCCTGTTGACCCGGGGCAACAGGCGGTCAGCCTGTTTCCTGTCCAGCTGCGGCCCCACCTGCACCCGGTAGAAACGCTTGCCTTTCACTGTGACGGCAATGGGATCCATGGTGTCCAGCCCCGCTTTGCGCAATTTCTTCACCAGCTTTTCCGCGCTGGCACGGGAAGCAAAGCTGCCCACTCTCACCACCCAGGCGGCAGGAGAATGCCCTGAAGCGGTCTTGTCCGCCTCATGGCTTTTCGCCTGGGGTGTCTTTGGAGCCGGCACGGGCGGCGGGGGAGTAGGACGCGAGTTGAGTTTGGGGACGGGCCTGGGTCTGGCCGTGGAAACCCTGGTCTTGGAAGCCGGGGTCATCGGTTCGGCCGCAGCCGGCGCTTCCCTTTCCGGTTCTGCAGGTGCGGGCTGGGGTTCTTCCGCGGGAATCTGCTGCAGCAGCTTGGCGTCGAAGTTCCTTTCCGGCTCGGCGGGCATGGGCGCCATCTTTCCCTGGTGCCTGGCCACGGGCTTGTGGCTCAACAGCATGGGCAGGAAGATGATGGCCAGGGAAACCAGCACAGTCGCGCCAATGAGGCGCCGCTTCAGAGGTTCGTCCACAGCTTGGGATCAGCTCCAGAGTATTAAAGTCGTCATTTTATACCCTCAGGACGTCTGTGTACCAGAGAGATTTTCAGGTAATCCAGCGCTTCTCCTAGCCCTGTGGAAGTCACTGAAAACCACCTCCTACCTATCCTTTTTGGCCTGAGGCTTGGTGGCAATTTGGGCGTTTTCCCTCACTTCG
>JALVNE010000284.1 GCA_027026755.1 Sedimenticola sp.
GGCGAGTTTGTCCTGGTGACGTTCAAGGTGGCCTATCACACTCTCTCCAGAACCACCAATCTCAAATACCTGGCCGAGCTATGGCATTCGAACCCGCTCTGGATTAACAAGGCGGTGGCGGTGAAGCGGGGTATTGAGGACGGGGCGCTGGTGAGGGTAACCAGTGAAGCGGGCTACCTGGTTACCCGGGCATGGTTGACCAACGGGATACATCCTCAGGTGGTGGGGATCAGCACCTCGGTGGGCCGGACCGCCTACGGCCGGGTAGCCCGGGCTGACAAGGAGCAGTACGGCTCCTTTGTCATGGATGCGCTGGAAGATCCGGATATTGCACACAATCTGTGGTGGCAGGACAGTGGCGCCAATCCAAACGACATTGTTCCCGTTGCCATTGACCCTGCCAGCGGCGCCCAGTCGTGGAATGACACGGTCGTGACCATTGCGCCGGCGGTAGCGGGTGATGAGTATGGACAGATTCAGGTGGACAATGCAAAACACATGGCTGTCTATGAGAAGCAGATGAGGCAGGGGTGATGCTTCCGGTTCGGGAGTTTAACTGTGGAGGGTGGTAGATTGAGCTTGCTAACGTCCAAAAAAGTCCTCTTGACCGTTGTGGCGGTGACGCTCGTGGTTTTTCTGGTGGCTGCGGTGAGCTGCAGCAGCACCCGGTTTACGCGGCCGAGCGCTTGTACGGTGTGTCATCAGGTATACGAGGATCCTGCCGACTACATGCCCCTGGGTGAAGTCAGTGAATCGGTTGAAGACTTCAGGCCGACACAGTTATTCGAGCCGGCGGCATTTGACATGTCTGTCGGGTGTGCGGAATGTCACGCCTATTCTTTTGAGGAGTACAAGGAGTCGCCTCACTATGACAACGAGCTTGGGGTTCGTCCCGGCTGCGTCGGTTGTCACGAGCCGCATGGGCTGGGGGAGTTCCTGCACTTCAAGTTTTTGTATATGAACAACGGCCGATACGGGAAAAGCCCGTTCGACGCCATCTCCAACAGTCTGCGGGATATTCCGGAGTGGGACGCGCTGAAAGTCGAACTGGCCCAGCGTGTGCGTGACAAAATGGTTGCCGACAGAAGCGCCAAATGCATCGTCTGTCACAAGA
>JALVNE010000285.1 GCA_027026755.1 Sedimenticola sp.
TCCGCGGCACGCTTCTTTTTGTTCGGGTCACGGGATGTGTGGTTTGTGGTGGGTCTGCCGGTGTTTCTCTATGACGTACTGAAATGGGACTTCATGGAGGTGGGCGCCTTTCTCGCCCTGTGGGTCATCGGCTATGGCTTCATCCAGGCCAGCGCCCCCAAACTGATCGGCCGCAGTCATCACGGCCGGGGCCCCGGGGGAGGCACGGCACGCTTCTGGGCTTTCGTACTGGCGGTGTTTCCCGCGGGCATTGCCCTGGGGCTGGCCTGGGGCTGGCCGACGGACATCGTAATCGTAGCCGGCCTGATCTTGTTCGGCATGGTGTTCGCCATCAATTCCGCCGTGCACTCCTACCTTATCCTGGCCTATTCCTCCCATGACAAGGTGGCCATGAACGTCGGGTTTTACTACATGGCCAATGCTGGGGGCCGCCTGGCGGGCACGGTGCTGTCCGGCTGGGCCTATCAGCTCTGGGGACTGGAAGGCTGCCTGTGGTGGTCCACGGGATTCGTTCTCATGGCCGCGCTGCTGTCCCTGGCCTTGCCGGAAGTTCAGAACCAGACAGCGGATTCCGGAACATCCTGAACCGTCCAGAGAACAAATATCCTCTCGTTGTTATATTTGCAATAACATATATAATGTGCAGATGTTTGAGTCCCTGGGCAACTTGATCGCTTACCAGTGGCTGGGCCTGTCCCCCGCCAGTCACCTGGGCGCCGCGGTGCAGTTCTTCGTCATGGATGTGACCAAGATCTTCGTGCTGCTGGTGCTGGTGATCTATGTCATGGGTCTGCTCCGCGCCCTGCTCTCGCCGGAAAAGGTGCGTGAGTTCGTGCGGGGCAAGCCGAAATGGCTGGCACGCACCCTGGCCATACTGCTGGGGGCGGTCACCCCCTTCTGTTCCTGCTCCTCCGTACCCCTGTTCATTGGTTTCGTGGAAGCCGGCATTCCCCTGGGCGTCACTTTCTCCTTCCTCATCGCCAGCCCCATGATCAATGAAGTGGCGGCGGTGATCCTGGTTGGCCTGCTGGGGTGGAAGCTGGCGGCGCTGTACATCCTGTCCGGCCTGGTGGTGGCCTACGTTGGCGGCATGGTCATGGAGCGCTTCAAACCGGAAAGATGGGTGGAAGAATACGTGTGGAAGATCCACATGGGCGAGATGCAGCGGGCCGAGCCCGACACCTCCCTGGCCGGGCGTCACCGTTATGCCTGGCATGAGGTGAAGGAAATCGTCGGACGCATCTGGAAATGGGTGATCATGGGTATCGCCGTGGGCGCGCTGTTCCATGGTTTTGTGCCCGAGGCCTGGGTGAGCGAACACCTGGGCGGTAAAGGCAACTGGTGGTCCGTTCCCGCCGCCGTGCTGCTGGGCGTGCCCCTGTACTCCAACGCCACGGGTGTCATTCCCATCGCCGAGGCCATGCTGGGCAAGGGCGTGGCCCTGGGCACGGTGCTGGCCCTGATGATGAGCATCGCGGCCCTGTCATTGCCCGAGATGCTGATTCTGCGCAAGGTCATCAAGTGGCCTGCCCTGGCCCTGTACGCCAGTGTACTGGCAGTGGCCTTTACCCTGGTGGGCTGGGGCTTCAATCTGATTGCATGAGGAAACATCCATGACAGACAAACCTGAACTGCATTCATCCATCGTGGCCATGGTGTCCCTGGCATCGGGCATTGCCTCGCGTCATCCCGACATGGGTCTGTGCCAACTGGACAAACTGCGCCAGGCCGGCGTGCCCGAGCACCAGATTGCCGCCGTGGTGGAGATCGCCCGGCACATCCGCGACGAGGCGGCGCAAAAACTCGATGCTGCTTTCGACGAGAAAGCGGGACTGGAAATGCCGGAGCCGGCCTCTGGAAAAGCCGCTGGCCTGCCCGAACTGAAAGTGGATACCGGCGAAGCCTGCTGCACGCCAACGCCCAGTGGGCAGTCATGTTGCTGAGTTGTTGGACTGAATTCCTGACGACACAGCTTCGTGCAATAACCGTAGGTCGGGCTTCAGCCCGACAATGCTCCGTTTCGACCGTTGTTGTCGGGCTGAAGCCCGACCTACCATTTGGAGACACCCCATGAAGAACATCAAGGTATTGGGCAGTGGCTGCGCCAACTGCCAGACCACCTACAAGCTCATCGAGGAAATCGCCGCGGAGAAAGGCGTGGATGTGGAACTGGAAAAAATCGAGGACATCGGTCAGATCATGAGTTACGGCGTCATGTCCACGCCCGGCGTGGTCATCGATGACAAAATGGTGCATGCGGGCGGTGTTCCCGACCGCAAGAGCATCCAGGAGTGGCTCTCATAACCCTGGCCAGCACTCACACCTTCTCATCCCTGTCGAACCCGTAAGCGAACATGGGCACGTAGATCAGGGTCAGCAGGGTTCCGACGATCAGGCCGCCCACGGCCACATCCGCAAGGGGCGACAGCCTTTCCAGCCCCACCGCCTGCTCCAGGGCAATGGGAATCATGCCAGCGATGGTGCCGAAAGCCGTCATCATCACAGGGCGGAAACGCACGCGCACGCTTTCCAGGGCGCTTTCAAAGGGCGGTTCACGCAAACGGAAATCCTGGTAGAAATCCACCAGCAGCACGGCATTCTTGATGATGATGCCGAACAGCAGCAGGATACCGATGAGGCTGGGCATGCAGCTGGGCTTGTCGAACAGCAGCATGCCCCAGGACGCGCCAATCATGGACAGCGGCAGCACCACGATCATGATCAGGCCAAGCTTGACCGAGCGGTAGATGACGATGAGGGTCAGGGTGAGAATGACGACACCGGAGCCAATGGCCTTGATCATGCGCTGGAAGCTGTCATTCAGGGAGACGATATCCCCTTCCTGACTGACGATGAAACCGGAGGTATCCACTTTGCTCACCGCCGCTTGCGCATCCGCGGTGATATGGGTGATGGGACGCCGGGCCCGGTAACCGTTGACGTCGATGCTGTAGAGCATCTGATCCCGCTCGATCTTGGCCTGGGTCAGGTTGTGGCTGACTTTCGCCAGGGCGGCAAGGGGCAGCTCCTCGCCCTTGGGCGTCTGGATCAGCATGGATTTGAGGCTCTGTATATCCTCGCTGAAGCGTCCCTTGAGATACAGGCGCACATACTGGGTACTCATGGAAGACAGGTTGCCACTCAAGGACAGGACCTGGCCGCGGATGGGAATCTGCTGGACGATGGCCCCGGGCGTCAGGCCGTAACTCAGCGCCTTGTTGGTATCGATATCCACCTTGATTTCACTGAAATCACTGCCCCAGCTCTGCGAGACGCTGGTCAGCCCCCTGATGGGAGTAAGCACCTTTGCAATCTTCTGCGCCATCTCCGGCAGCTTCTCGTAGTCACCAGACTTGATGCGCACATCCAAAGGCGCCTTGATGGAACTGATGGCCGTTGCACCAAAATCATACACATCGGCCGTCTTTATGCCGGGCAGCTGGTGCAAGCGGTCGCGGATTTCGTTTTCGATATCCCACAGGGTCTTCTGCCGTTCAAAGCGGTTGACGCAATTCACGGTGATGGTCGCTTCACTGGGCAGATTCCCACTCCCCAGGGAAAGCACGCCGGCCTCGGAGCCAAAGGCCACGGAACTCATCACCACTTCCGGTTGCTGATGCAGCCATTCCAGGAAAGGCTTGATCTTCTGTTCCGAATCCTCCACCCGGTCGTTGGCGCTGAACACCACATGGGCCTTGATGATGCCGGTGTCCATGGGGGGCATGGTGTCCTTGCCGA
>JALVNE010000286.1 GCA_027026755.1 Sedimenticola sp.
CGTTATGTGTATATAAATAATGGATGAAACTCATTACATAACTGTTGATCTTGAAATTAAATCAAAAGATGATTTATCACCTCTAGTGGATAGTTTTGGAGAAGACGTTATTTTGATATATAACGGCAAATGGGAAGATCATTATCTTGCCGCATTCGAAAGCATAGGGAATTATGATGTTAACGGAAACATCAATTATTTTTTGCATTTGATTGATAAGCTGGAAGGTATAGCTAAAGAATTGTGGAGCATGAGTTCTTATAAGATATTTGATATTGGTTTCCAATGTGGGTGTTCGCCATTTAGCTATCAGTTGATGATAGATCCGTCTACGACCGAATCGTTAGCGCAGCATGGGGCTACCGTAGGAATAACGATTTACTCAAAAGGCAATGGCAAAGGTGCAGCAAACACATAACAATCGCGTAAACTCGGACTGCCAAAAGCTGCGCCGCTTCGCTATGCAGCTTTTGGCAGCCGGTTACGCGGGGCGTTATGCCTTTAGCTCTCGCATCAAGGAAATGTTTTATTTCCCTTGCATCCAAAGCAGGTTGATATTTCGCCATAGAAGCCATGCCATCTTCCGGTTGTGTGTCAATAGCAGTCCAAGGATGGAAACCCCGGCTTTGGAGAAGGGAAAATGGCCTTGAGGCTCTATTCACATCCTGTACTGTCTTCTGGCCTCAAACGAGGATGGCGAGTCAGCAAGCCAATAGCTGTTTTGGTGTCTGGTCAAAGAGCATACGAGGATGGCAAGTAATGGAAAACGGCAGTAGCAACACCGTATCCTCATTGAGTTTATCCGGTGGAATCAAGCCCCTTTAGTGAATGGAGGCTCCGTGTTATTTCCGTGCTATCCTTCAACTATCTCAAGGTTCGGTATTGGTGGTTGTTCGTCGTATGGTGTTTTTTCAAGCATTCGGGCATAACAAGTCGCTTGAGAGGGACGCCGCAAAAAGCGGCGGCGCCACTCAGCTATGTCGTTATGCCTTTAGCTCTCGCACAAAGAAAAATGGTTTATTTCCCTTGCATCCAAAGCAAGCTGATATCTCGCCATAGAAGCCATGCCATCTTCCGGTTGTGTACCAATAGCTGCCCAAGGATGGAA
>JALVNE010000287.1 GCA_027026755.1 Sedimenticola sp.
CCAGGTCGGATTCCATGATGGCCTTTTCCACGGCCTTGACCATGGACTGCTCGAACGGCTGGATGGCCAGGGTGCGCGCATCCTCGACATTGATGTTGGCCACCTGCTTCAGGGGCGTGTCTGCGCCATAATAGGACACACTGAGATGATCCAGCAGGCTGGGATGGGCGCGGCCGGTGCGGATCTTCGCCAGGGAGTCCTGGAGCGCCTTGACTGTCTTGTCCATGCGCTCGGCGGCGTCCTGTTTGATATCGTCAATCATTCATGTTCTCCGGTACTAACCAATGTTCCGATGTCTTCACCCGCCAGCAGGCGCGCCAGGGCGCCTTCCTGGTTGATGTTCATCACCCTCAGGGGCAGGTCGTGATCCCGGCACAGGATCAGGGCCGTGGCATCCATCACCCCCAGCTTGTCGGCCAGAGCCTTGTCATAGCTGAGGCGGGGATAGAAGACGGCATCATCGTGTTTCACAGGATCGGCGGAATAGACGCCATCCACCTTGGTGGCCTTGATGAGCAGGTCGGCCTGGATTTCGATGGCCCGCAGGCTGGCGGCGGAATCCGTGGTGAAGAAGGGGTTGCCCGTGCCGGCGGACAGAATCACCACCCGCCCCTGGTCCAGGTGTTCCAGAGCGCGGTAGGGGGCGTAGGGTTCACAGACCTGATTCATGTCCAGGGAAGACAACACCCGGGCATCCACTCCCTGCTTGCGCAGGGCGTCGCCCATGGCCAGGGAATTGATCACCGTGGCCAGCATGCCCATGTGGTCACCGGTCACCCGGTCCATGCCGCCGCCGGCCAGGCCGGCGCCACGGAAGATATTGCCGCCACCTATGACCAGGGCCAGCTCGTATCCGGTCTCCGCCAGGGCGCTGATCTCCCTGGCCATGCGTTCCATGACCCCGGGATCGATGCCGAAATCCCCGCTTCCCATGAGGGCTTCGCCGCTGAGTTTCAGCAGCACTCTGCGACAGGCTGGCTCACCATCTGGCATGATTCTTCAAACTCCCGGAATTCGTGAGGAAACAACAGGACACGAATAGTATCAACAGGCATGGGGCTTGTGTAGCAAAAAAACGGTTTCACTCCAGGGGTCAGAGTCAAATCCTCCAAAAGCCATGGCAATAAGGGGAATTGGTGGATTCTCAAAGCATCGAAACCATCCGACATCACTCGACTGACTCCGACCCTGTTCTGCCAACAAAAAAATGGCGCGGACGGCTATCCGCCCACGCCATTTTCCAGGTAGCCGGGGTTCTTACTGGCCGCGCATCTGCGCTGCCACTTCCTCGGCAAAGTTTTCCTGCTTCTTCTCGATACCCTCGCCCACTTCGAAACGCACGAACTGGTTAACGTTGGCGCCCTTGCTTTTGAGCAATTTGCCCACGGTGGTATCAGGGTCCTTGACGAAGGGCTGTCCCACCAGCGTCACTTCAGACAGGAACTTCCGCAGGCGACCTTCCACCATTTTCTCGATGATGTTGTCGGGCTTGCCGCTTTCCTTGGCCTGGGCTTCGATGATCTCCTTTTCCTTGGCCAGCAGATCGGCGGGCACATCTTTCTCTTCCACGCATACGGGGTTGCTGGCGGCGATATGCATGGCCAGGTCACGACCCAGCTCCTCGTCACCGCCGTTCATTTCCACCAGCACGCCAATACGCACGCCGTGACGGTAGCTGGCGATTTGCCCGTCGGTTTCCATGCGCACGAAGCGGCGCACGCTCATGTTCTCGCCGATCTTGGAAACCAGCGCCTGCCGGGCCTCCTCGACGGTGGTATCTTCGCCTTCATGCAGCGGCAGGGCGCTCAGGGCTTCCACGTCGGCCACGTCGCTGTCCAGCACACGCTCGACAACGGCATTGGCGAAAGACAGGAAGTTGTCGTCCTTGGCCACGAAATCGGTTTCGCAGTTCACCTCGGCCATGGCGACCTTCTTGCCGTCGTCGCTGGCCTTGATGACGATGACGCCTTCGGCGGCGATGCGGCCGGCCTTCTTGGCGGCCTTTGCCTGGCCGGACTTGCGCATGTTCTCGATGGCCAGTTCGATATCGCCATCGGTTTCGACCAGTGCCTTCTTGCACTCCATCATGCCTGCGCCAGTACGCTCGCGCAGTTCTTTTACCAAAGCTGCTGTAATTGCCATGGTGTTCCTCGCTCTATGTCTCTATGCAGACGGAAAATATCCGCCCGCCAAAAAATACAACACCCCTGCCCGGCTGACCAGGCAGGGGAATTCTTCCACCCGGAATCAGTCCTCGGATGCGGCTTCTTCAGGCGCCTCTTCGGCAACCACGGCCTGGGCGGCAACGGCACGGCCTTCCAGAATCGCCGCGGACGCGCCCTGCACGTAAAGCTGGATGGCGCGAATGGCGTCATCATTGCCGGGAATGACGTAATCCACCAGATCGGGGTCGTTGTTGGTGTCCACCACGCCGATGACGGGGATGCCCAGCTTGCGGGCTTCAGCCACGGCAATGTCCTCGTGACCGGTATCCACCACGAACATGGCATCGGGAATACCGCGCATGTTCTTGATGCCGCCCACGCTGCGCTCCAGCTTCTGCAGCTGACGCCTCAGGCCCAGGGCTTCCTTCTTGCTGAACTTCTGGTCCATGGAGCCATCGGCGGCCATGGCTTCCAGCTCCTTGAGCCGGTTGATGGACAGCTTGATGGTCTTGTAGTTGGTGAGCATGCCGCCCAGCCAGCGGTGGTTGACATAGGGCATGCCGCAACGCTCGGCTTCTTCCTTGATCACGCTGCTGGCAGCGCGCTTGGTGCCCACGAACAGCACGCGGCCACCATTGGAGGCCAGCTTGCCGATGAAGTTCATGGCATCGTTGAACAGAGGAAGCGTTTTTTCCAGGTTGATGATGTGAATCTTGTTACGCTGGCCGAAGATGTAGGGAGCCATCTTCGGATTCCAGTATCTGGTCTGGTGACCAAAGTGTACGCCTGCTTCCAGCATCTGGCGCATGGATACATTACTCATTGTGTTTTACCTTGTTTCTTAAGGGTTAAGCCTCCGCAGTCTCTGGCACACTGAATCACCTGAGCCAGGCGACACCCATAGCGCGCGTCATACCGGGACTGCGTGTGTATTTGCCGTTTGGCGGCGCGTTTTATACCATACCCGGCTCAATTCACCAAGTTTCCGGGCAATTTCAGCCCAAGAACCCAGGAATCCCATGGCCATCATCATAAAAACGCCCGAGGAAATCGAAAAAATGCGCGTGGCCGGACGCCTGGCGGCGGAAGTGCTGGAAATGATCGAGCCCCATGTTCAGGCCGGCGTCACCACCGATGAACTGGACCGTATCTGCCATGATTACATCGTCAACGTGCAGAAAGCCGTGCCCGCCCCCCTCAATTATCATGGTTTTCCCAAGTCCATCTGCACTTCGGTGAACCACCAGGTCTGCCACGGCATTCCCGGCGACAAGGTTCTGAAGAACGGCGACATCATCAACATAGACATCACTGTCATCAAGGATGGCTGGCACGGGGATACCAGCAAGATGTTCTGCATCGGCAAACCCGGCGTCCTGGCAAAGCGCCTGTGCGACATCACCCACCAGGCCATGTGGAAAGGCATAGAGGTGGTCCGCCCCGGCGCTCATTTCGGCGATATCGGCCACGCCATCCAGCGCTTCGTGGAGGCGAATCATTACTCGGTGGTGCGTGAATACTGCGGCCACGGCATCGGCCGGGGCTTCCACGAGGAGCCCCAGGTGCTGCATTACGGCAAGAAAGGCAGCGGCGCGGAAATGCGGCCCGGCATGATCTTCACCATCGAGCCCATGGTCAACGCCGGCCGCAAGGACGTGAAGCAGCTGGGCGACGGCTGGACCGTGGTCACCCGGGACCGCAAGCTGTCCGCCCAGTGGGAGCACACTATCCTGGTGACGGATGAGGGCTACGAAGTCCTTACCCTGCGCAAGGAAGAAGAGACGGACTGAGATGCCCCTTTCCCTGATTCCCGGCCTGGACGAACGGCTGGCGGACACCAGCGGCACGCCCCTGGAAAACTTCCGCGACACCATCAAGGCCAGCAAGACGCAGCTGGCCGAGCGCTTTGCCGCGGGTGAAGACGTGGAGGAACTGGTGCATGCCCGATCCCACTTCATCGACCAGATACTGATCCGCGTCTGGCAACACTTCTTTGACAAAGATGAAGCCGCCACCCTGGTGGCCGTGGGCGGCTACGGCCGCGGCGAGCTGCATCCCGCCTCGGACGTGGACGTGCTCATCCTGGTGGAGAAACCGCCCAGGGACGAAACCGCCGGGCGGCTGGAACAGCTGGTGACCTTTCTGTGGGACATCGGCCTGGAGATCGGCCACAGCGTGCGCACCCTGGAACAGTGCGTGGAGGCGGCAAAGAGCGACGTGAGCATCGTCACCAACCTCATGGAGTCGCGCTTCCTGGCGGGCCGGGAGTCCCTGTTCCATGCCATGCGTGAAGCCACAGGGCCGGATCATATCTGGCCCAGCGACGCGTTCTTCTCCGCCAAGTACGAGGAACAGAAAGCCCGCCACGCCCGCTACGGCGACACAGCCTACAACCTGGAGCCCAACATCAAGTCCAACCCCGGCGGCCTGCGCGACATCCAGATGATCGGCTGGGTGGTGAAGCGCCATTTCCGCGCCGAGCGCCTGTCCGAGCTGCTGCATCAGGGCTTTCTCACAGACGCGGAATACCACAGCCTGAAGGCCGGCCAGAAGCACCTGTGGAAGATCCGCTTCGCCCTGCATCTGCTCACGGGGCGCCATGAGGACCGCCTGTTGTTCGAACACCAGCGGGCCATCGCCCGCCAGTTCGGCTACTGCGACGAGAACAGCAACCTGGCCGTGGAGCAGTTCATGCAGGACTACTACCGTACGGTGATGGAGTTGAACCGTCTCAACGAGATGCTGCTGCAGCTGTTCCAGGAGGCCATCCTCTACCAGAACCAGCCCTGCGACACGGTGAAGATCAACAACCGTTTCCAGTCCTGCAACGGCTACCTGGAAGTGCGCAACAACGCCATCTTCGTCCGCTATCCCATCGCCATCCTGGAGCTGTTTCTCATTCTCCAGGAGCACCCGGAACTCGAAGGGGTGCGCGCCAGCACTATCCGCCTGATCCGCGCTCACCTGCATCTCATCGACGAAGACTACCGCAAGGATATCCGCGCCCGCAGCCTGTTCCTGGAAATCCTGCGCCAGCCCACGGGCATCACCAGAGCGTTGCGCCGCATGCATCACTATGGCGTGCTCGCCGCCTACATCCCGGCTTTTGCCAACATCACCGGGCGCATGCAGTTCGACCTGTTCCACGTCTATACGGTGGACGAACACACCCTGATGCTGGTACGCAATCTGCGGCGTTTTTCCGTGCCCGAATTCGAACACGAGTTTCCCCTGTGCTCCCGGGTCTTCCAGCAGCTGGTGAAGCCGGAACTGCTGTACATCGCCGGACTCTTCCACGACATCGCCAAAGGCCGGGGCGGCGATCACGCCGAGCTGGGCGCGGTGGACGCGCGGGATTTCTGCAAACTGCACGACCTGTCGGACTACGACGCCGACCTGGTGGCCTGGCTGGTGCGCAAGCACCTGCTCATGTCCGTCACTGCCCAGCGCAAGGATATCGAGGACCCTCTGGTGGTACAGGAATTTGCCACGGAAGTGGGGGACCGTTCACGGCTGGACTATCTCTACCTGCTCACCGTGGCCGATATTCGCGCCACCAATCCCAAGCGTTGGACATCCTGGAAATCTTCCCTGCTCAACCGCCTCTACCACAGCAGCCACCAGGCCCTGGTGCGCGGCCTGGAATCCCCCATGGGGCAGGACGAACTCATCCAGGCCAAGCAGGCCGAGGCGCGCCGCCTGCTGGCCGCCCAGGGCTTCGACCTGGACAGCATCAACCAGCTCTGGGTCGAGCTGTCACTCGGCTATTTCCTGCAGAACGATCCCGAAGAAATCGCCTGGCATGGCGCCATCATCCTCTCGGGAGACGATTTCACCCGCCCCCGGGTGAGCCTGCGCAAAGCCATCAGCCGGGGCTGCAACGAGATCTTTATTGTGCAGAAAGACAGGAAGAATCTCTTTGCCCAGTGCACAGCTCTCATCGACCAGCTGCACCTGAACATCCTGGAAGCCCGCATCAAGACCACGGACGGCGGCATCGCCCTGAACAGTTTCTTCGTTCTGGAAACGGACGGCAGTCACATCGCGCCGGAACGCGCCGAAGACATCCAGCATGTTCTGGAAAATGCCCTGACCGAAGCACTGACCGCTGTTCCCAGCACCAGGCCCTTGCCCCGGCGCCTGCGCCAGTTCACCAGCAAGAGCGAGATCAGCATCACTCAAGACGACGTCAACCGCCAAACCCTGTTGCATATCAAGAGCATGGACAGGCCCGGACTGCTATCCCTCATTGCCTGGGTGCTGGCAGAACAGAACCTGCGGGTACTCAGCGCCAAGGTCACCACCATTGGCGCCCTGGCGGACGACGTGTTCACCATCATCGACAGCAGGGGCCGCGCCCTGGACGACCCCGCCGACCAGGAAGCACTGACAGAGGCGCTGTTACAGCATCTGGACAGCTGATTTGCAGGTCGGACTTCAGTCCGACACGCAACGGTGGATTGCCGGGCAGAAGCCCGACCTACGGGAAATCAATAACTTAGTCCCCCATTCAGGAAGGAAGCAAACCATCCTGGCGGGGCTTTGCCGCGACATCGTCCCGAATATAGACAGGCAGCGCGTCTTCCGGCGCCAGGGTGTTTCCCGCCGCCAAGGCAGCCAGGCCGAGACTGGCGACATCCCGGGCATGCACGGCCTGCTCCCCGAGGATACGGGACGGAGCGATGCCCGTCGCCTGGCGCAAGGGCTCGGCATAAGCAGACCAGCCGCTGCCTGCGCCCCAGGCATCGTCTGCCGGCCCAGGGATGACGCTGGCGGGCGGCCCCACGTGCTCGCCTGACCCGGTCACCTCCATGACGCCTTCACCATATTCACACCAGGCCCAATACACCTCGCCCATACGGGCATCCAGGGCACTGAGCACCCGGATGGCGCCATGCTGGCGCAACACGGCCTGCGCCAGGGCAGCCAGGGTGGACACGGGAACCAAGGGCAGATCCGCCCCCAGGGCCACGCCCTGGGCAACGCCCGTGGCAATACGGATTCCGGTGAAAGACCCCGGCCCCCGGCTGAAAGCCAGGGCATCGAGTTGCCGCACGCTAATTCCGGCTTCGGCAAGCAGGGATTCCATCATGGGCAGAATCAGCTCACTGTGCCGCCGCGGTGCAAGCTCGAACCGCCAGCGCATTTCATCGTCGATGCACAAGGCAGCGGAACAGCTTTCTTCAGTGGTGTCCAGGGCGAGAAGTTTCATGGCATCAGGCGGTGAGCTTGCGGGAACGCTCCAGGGCTTCCTTTTCCGCGATCTTCAGGCGCCGCCGCAGCTCGACCTCCAGGGACTTGTAAACCTGGATTTCCGCGCGCTGATAGACCGTCTCCGGAATCTGACCCGCAAAGGTGATCAGCGCATCGCAGAACGCCAGGTCGGCCTCCAGTTCGGAGATCTTGACCTTGAAGCGCGCAGGCAGGGGAATTTTTCTCGCTTCCATAAACTGTCTGGATGAACCGGAGCATCCACGGTCTGTTTGTTTCCATCATACTAGAGTTCAGCCACGAGGTTGAAGGCCAGGGCGCAGCCGGCGGCATTTTGCCGACAGGTGGTATCAATGGCTGTGAAAGTTTTCACGCTCATATCGGAATGTGGGCAACCCTCTCCCTTGAGAGGGTGTCGCAAAAGGCGACAGCCGCCGCGATGCAGGGACACATCGCCATTTTCGATGGCTGTAAGCCATCGAAAATGGGGAATAGGGAAATCGCACTTTTCCGATTCCGAGTCGTGAAAGCCCAGGGAAGGGCTTTTGCGACGCCCTCTTTGGGGAAAAGGGAGCAGGAACCGCAGGCAGCCATGACCCACAACCTGGTATTCGACTCCAAGGACGGCGAAGAGTACTGGTACACCGCCAATATCGGCTGGGTCACCAGCCACAGCTACATCGTCTATGGCCCCTTGTACAACGGCGCCACCAGGCTGGTGTACGAAGGCGTGCCTACCTACCCGACACCAGCCGTTTCTGGCAGGTCACCGACAAATACATTGTCGCTAGTCACTACACCGCCCCACCGCTATCCGCGTCATCATGGCTGCGGGCCAGCCCAAGACCCGCGCCGGCAAAATCATGCGCCGTATTCTGAGCAAAATCGCCGCCAACGAGCTGAACAACCTGGGCGACACATCAACCCTGGCCGACCCTTCTGTGGTGGAGGATCCCATCGAAAACCGGCCGAACCGGTGGTTTCGACCACAGCGCGAAGGACGCACAAACTACCTCTGCCGTCTCCGTGTTATAAAAAGTCCAGCTACGGACTTCTTCAACAATCGCCCAGGACTTGGCAACTACACATTCCCTTGCCACTGGTGTAGTATTTAATAGACAATTATTCGCCAGACGATGACAATGGAAAATACTCAGGGGTGAATTCAGCATTATCTCCAACATGTCAGTTTCATCGACAGATCTGGCAAGTGGTTTATGACCCGTTACTCCGTCGCCTCCCCTGAGCCCGCAAGTTTTGCCGCCGTATTTATTGAGTGACCTAACACCAAATTGGGATAAATAGAATCAACAGGTTACCGTTACAGCGGAATTTTATTTGGCGAATTTGTCGTGTTGTAACATGATGGATTTGCAGTCGAATTGTAGTTGGGCCTTGATATGAATATGCATTCAAAGAAACCACTTTTATTTTTTGTCTTGGCTGCGTGCGTATTCATTGCCGTGCAACTCAGCGCCAATATAATCCGCATCAATTATAACTCAGTTCACTTTTTGTTTGGCTTGGCATTCCCGTTGTTACTTGGTTACATACCCATTCAAGTATTCCGATGGAACGGATTGGAGAAATTGCCTATTAATTATGGCTGGAAGTGGAATTGGAATTGGTCGCTGAGGGTTGGCGTTTTAGCAACGGCCCTAATGAGTACAATAAACGAAATGATTGATGACCCAGAAAAGAACGGAGTACCCTTTCTTAATGCTTGGCATCATTTCGCTTTCGATATGGCCGGTTTAATCACTTTCGTTGTCGTGTTCACATTATTTGAAAAATTCGTTTTAAGTAGGCCCAACAACCGCTTCCAGCAGACGTCGGCGCTGACGCGCCGCCGCAGCTGAAGCGGAACGTTAGACATTGACACGACTATGACGTTCGCTGATCGAGTATTGGCAGTTAAGGGAAAACTTCGGTTCTATGGTGATGAAGTCATGGCCTTAAGAGAAGGGGGTATCAGTTACGCCATTTTCTTCGGCCTCTTGGCGTTCCTGCTATTACCAGTTCTTTTAATTGAAATCATTGCCTTGCTTTCTTTTGGTGTGGATTACGAAATATTGCAAACTCGATCTCCAGACGTCTCCAACGACCTGAATGAAGAAGAAGTACCTTCGGAGTTGAGGCCATTGATTCCACTAGCAAAGAAATGGGGGATTGGTGATGCTGAGGAGCGAGAAAGATTAATTCAAAATTCTACGTTAGCGGAACTTGTCGACTTTGAGCAAAAGGTTGGTCCCCAAATGCAGCAGATCGCCGACTGGATAGACGAGTATTCAGAAGGCCAGTTGAGAAAATCGTCAACAATGGGATATTTTATTTTCTTACAGGTTGTATATGAAGAGGTATCTTCGTACCTTAGTGACAATAGAGCTTAACAATAGTGTTAGCTAGGATCGGCCCGGGCTGCGCCGCTACACTATGTCGCTTTCTATGGCCTGTTGCGGAGTTCGTTCTACAATAGAATACCAGCAGGAGAAGTTCACGTGAACATAGAACGACTAACGAGTCTGGAGAAAGTGACTTATTCGACAGTCTCGTTATGTAATAAATGGAGACAGGGTAGGTCGTGATGCTTGCTGAATTGAAAAGTATGATAGATGAGCACAAGGGAGTATTTTATTGCCGTCGCCGTTCTTCTGGGGGCGACATTAGAAAGAAGCGTGTCTACTTTACACATATATATCAACCCCCCGGGAAATTACCTAATGTTCCTGACATTGGGGATATAAAACAGTTTTATAAAACCTTTGGCAGCTTAACTCTTTATTTTGAAAAAAAGAGCGGCGATGCTGCTTATTATATCGCTAGACCTGAAGAATGGGGTGGTTTGTTGGAGTGTTTCAATGACTGGATGGAAGATGTTGTTGATGAAGATCCGGAGTGGCTACCGTACTGGATTGGTAGCTGTATTGCCATCGGTGAAATACCCGCGTCGGGTAACTATTTATTGATTCCTACAACTGGGGACAAGAAAGGTCACGTTTATGAATTTGACCATGATGGCTATGAATTTAAGGAATACGGGTATAGCGTTGAAGAATTCATCAGAAAAGCTCTTGAACCAGACGCAGAACTTTTAACTGATATGGCGGCCCACATGACTTTTATTGAGAACGACCCCATGGATCAATGGTGGATAGAAGAAATGCACGATAACAGGGGTTTAGTAGTTAAAACCATCACATAATCAATCATGCCACCTGACCGCAATGGGCAGCGTTCTACTTTGCTGATCGCCAATTATTACAGCGGTTGAATTCAGTCATTAGCCACTATTAACAACCAGGGGGTATGAAATGAATAGATCAGCCGTTGGGGTATCTTCCGTGGTTATATTCTTGTCCGGGTGCGCAAACTTTATTGCGCCTGCGCGAGAACATTCTCTCGATCCGTCAAAACAATATTGGTTCGACTACGATGCCTCACGTCGTGGAGCAGTGATGGTTCCCAACACAGCTAAGATCAAGATGTGCTCGGAACCAAGTCCGGATGTTGCGTTGACTGTTAATGGCCATCTATTCTGACCCACCTACGGCCAACAATTTTGACCCACCCCCAGGGGCATTTCGGGCCAAATGGCCGTATCCTTCCCGCCCACTGTACATCGACACGGCGGGAGGCACTTTTGAAGGAGTGGGTTATGATTCACAAGATCAAA
>JALVNE010000288.1 GCA_027026755.1 Sedimenticola sp.
GGGATACGGTTGCCGACCAGTCCGTGCCCGCTGGCCAGTCGTCTCCCTCCGGCAGTGAACACAAGCTGGAGAACCTGGGCCGTGATCTCCTGCAGGGCCTGAAGGACAGCCTGCGCCTGCGCCATCATGACCAGCCGGCACGGAAGCTGGTGCTCAGCGGCCAGGAAGCGCTGTTGCGCCAGAACCTCGAACTCATCCTTGAAACGGCGCGTCTGGCGGTGGTGCAGGCAGACCAGGAACTCTACCGCGACAGCCTGACCCGCCTGGCGCAGTCCGTGCAGCAGTATTTCCGCATGGATGATCCGGCGGCGGCAGGACTGCTGGCAGACATCCAGGCTCTCCGGCAGGCGCCGCTGCATCCGCCCCTGCCGGATCTCACCCCCCTGCTGGAATCCCTGCGCGCTCGCCAGCAGCTGGCTTCCGCTCCCAAAGAGGACGCGCCATGAAACTGCTGCTTCAGGCCTGTCTGTTTCTCATCCTGGGCGGCCTGGCGGCCTGGGTCATCGACCAGGACGCCGGCTATGCTTTTCTGGCCTGGGGCAACTGGTCCCTGGAAACCAGTCTGGCCATGCTCGCGCTCCTTGCCGCCGTGGCCCTGGGGTTGCTCTATTACTTCATGCGTTTCCTCCTGGGGCTTTTTCATCTGCCCGGCTGCCTGGCCGCCTGGCGGGCGCGGCGGCATCAGCGCCTGGCTCGGCGGAACCTGACCCGGGGCCTGCTGGAGTTTGCCGAAGGTCACTGGGACAAGGCGGAAAAACTGCTCACCCGGGATGCCGAACGCTCCGACACGCCCCTGCTCAATTATCTTTCCGCCGCCCGCGCCGCCCAGCGCCAGGGGGCTCATGAGCGGCGTGACGCCTACATCCGCCTGGCGCACAAGCACATGCCCACGGCGGACGTGGCCGTGGGCCTGACCCAGGCGGAACTGCAACTGACTCATCAACAGTTCGAGCAGGCCCTGGCCACCCTCAAGCATCTGCGCGAAGCCGCGCCCCGCCACGCCCATGTGCTGCGCCTGCTGGCCAGCCTCTACGAACAGTTGGGCGACTGGGAACAGCTGCGCCGGCTGCTGCCGGAGCTGCGCAAGGCGAAGACCGCCAGCCCCGC
>JALVNE010000289.1 GCA_027026755.1 Sedimenticola sp.
CTGATAGCCTGTATAGACGGTCTTAAAGGCTTTCCTGAAGCCATCGAGACCCTCTTTCCTCAGACGGAAGTTCAGCTCTGCGTGATCCATCAAATCAGGAACTCGATGAAGTACGTGGCATCCAAGCACCAAAAGGCTTTTATGGCTGACTTGAAACCTGTTTATCGAGCGGTAAGTAAAGAAGCGGCTGAACTTGCACTGGATAAGTTGGAAGAAAAGTGGGGTGAAACTTATCCGATAGTGATTCAGTCCTGGCGGCGAAAATGGGATAATTTATCGGCTTACTTCAAATATCCAGAGCCTATACGCAAGGTTATTTACACGACAAATGCTGTTGAAGCTGTCCACCGTCAATTTCGTAAACTCACCAAAACTAAAGGTGGTTTTCCTAACGAAAACAGCTTGTTAAAACTACTCTATGCTGGCATATTAAATGCCACCAAGAAGTGGACAATGCCCATCCAAAACTGGAGTCAAGCACTGTCTCAATTGGCTATTTATTTTGAAGGGCGGTTAGATAACGCGCTGGAAATTTAAATCACTGTGACACAGAATTTTGAACGCCCTCTCAAGGATCGATATGTCACTCTTTAACCTGAATCCGTATCTTCACTGCGGCATGAGGCTTAAGGTTTAAAAAAAGTATTTAGCTTGCTCCTGGCGTAATTGATCGCAAAGGCGGCCTTCGGGGACTTCTATGTCCTGGTATGTAATCACCGCATCTTTAGGTAAATCGCTTTTTAGACGACAACCTTCTGCCAGCCCCATGGGAAGCAGTTGTTCTTTGTGGACTATATCGCTGTTCTCTGCCATGCCATAGCAGGTAAACCCACCGATGTAATCGAGCACTTCCCCGGCTTTTAGATCACGCTTGGCAGCGGTAATGACATCAACGACGGGTTCGGCTTTTGGTGCAATGGCGGCATCCTTGAAATGTACGGCTCGCGCGACAGTGAGTGGTGCTTCGAAATGGCAAATATGGAAGGGGGTATAGAACACATAAAAGGGGCCATCACCCAATTTGTAGTAATTGAGATATTGTTGTTGAAGTGGGTTATCCTGATAGCCAACAACAAATATCCCTGCCGGTGGTTGGGCGC
>JALVNE010000290.1 GCA_027026755.1 Sedimenticola sp.
TGGATTTCGAGTTGCTCTGCTGGGTGGACCGGCCTTCCCTGCGGGGACAGGTGACAGACATGCTCCTGGAAGACATCTACAACCGCTTCAATGCCGAAGGGGTGGAAATCCCCTATACCAAGCAGGATATCTATATCAAGGAAATGCCGGAGCGACCTTCATGAAGAACCACCATGGATGCCCCCTCTCCCCAACCCTCCCCCGCGCACGGGGGAGGGAGCTTATCGGTATATTTCCACATTAACTTTCATGCGGGGCAGCCCCACACCCCGGATCATGGAAATTCCCTCTCCCCCCGCCGGGGGGAGAGGGCTAGGGAGAGGGGGGCGGGAAATGCTCACCCCTCCCCAACCCTCCCCCGCGCGCGGGGGAGGGAGTCATTGGTGTATTTCCACATTAAGCGAGAGCTTCCAGATCCATGAGGGACCAGCGGGGCCGCACGTTGAAGGCCATGCCCATCTGCTCTCCCGCCGCCAGGCGCTGGCTGCCGGCATAGGCGATCATGGCGCCGTTGTCGGTGCAGAAGTCCAGGCGCGGGTAATAGACGCTGCCGCCTTCATCGGCCATCATCTCGTCCATGCGCCCCCGCAAACGCTGGTTGGCCGCCACGCCCCCGGCCAGCACCAGGGTCCGCACCCCCGTCTGCCGCACGGCCCGGCGGCACTTGATGGCCAGGGTATCCACCACGGCATCCTCGAAGGCCCGGGCGATATCCGCCTTGAGGCACGCCAGGGCTTCTCCTTCCAGGCCGGCAGATTCCTTTTGCATGGTGGTCAGGGTGTAGGTCTTGAGGCCGCTGAAGCTGAAATCCAGCCCCGGCCGGTCCACCATGGGACGGGGAAAGCGGAAACGGTCGGCATCGCCCTGCTCCGCCAGGGAGGCAATGGCCGGGCCGCCGGGATAGCCCAGTCCAAGCAGCTTGGCAGTCTTGTCAAAAGCCTCTCCCGCCGCATCGTCCAGGGATTCGCCCAGCAGCGCATAGCGGCCCACGGCCTCCACCTTCACCAGCATGGTGTGTCCGCCGGACACCAGCAGGGCGACGAAAGGAAAAGCAGGGGGATGCGCCTCCAGCATGGGCGCCAGCAAATGGCCTTCCATGTGATGCACCTCCACGGCGGGGATGTTCCAGGTCCAGGCCAGGCTGCGCGCCACGGCGGCCCCTGCCAGCAGGGCGCCAGCCAGACCCGGACCTGCGGTATAGGCGATGCCCTGGATGTCATCCTGTGCCATTTGCGCCTGTTCCAGGGTGGCACGGATCAGGGGCAGCAGCTTGCGCAGATGATCCCGGGAGGCCAGCTCCGGCACCACCCCGCCATATTCCGCATGCAGCTCTACCTGGGAATAGAGCTGGTGAGCCAGCAGCCCCCGCTCCGCGGAATACACGGCCACGCCGGTTTCGTCACATGAAGTTTCTATGCCTAGTACATTCAAAATTGCAAATCCCGGAAGAAAGGGATAGAATCCCGCGCTTTCCTGGCCAAGAACCTGATGGCTCCTGGCGAAACGACAAAGTTTACTGGTTTATATAGAGGAAGCAATGCCCAGCGTACGCGTAAAAGACAACGAACCTTTCGAAGTGGCCATGCGCCGTTTCAAGCGCGCCTGCGAGAAAGCCGGCATCCTGGCGGAAGTCCGCCGCCGCGAGTTCTACGAGAAGCCCACCTGGGAGCGCAAGCGCAAAGCTGCTGCCGCCGTTAAACGCTGGCAGAAAAAGATTTCCCGCGAAAATCGCCGCTTCGACCGCGCCTACTGATCCAAGGCATGTCCGCCCTCAAGCAACGCATCACGGACGACATGAAAGCCGCCATGAAAAGCGGCGACAAGGCGCGTCTGGGCGTCATCCGCCTGATTCTCGCCGCCCTCAAGCAGGTCGAGGTGGATGAGCGCATCGAGCTGGACGATACGCGCGTACTGGCCATCCTGGACAAGATGGTCAAGCAGCGGCGCGATTCCGTCGCCCAGTACGAAAGCGCCGGGCGCACGGAGCTGGCGGAACAGGAAAAGTTCGAGATCGGCATCATCCAGGACTACCTGCCCCAGCAGCTCAGCGAAGAAGAGATCGCCGCCCTCATCGACGAGGCCCTGGCGGCCACCGGCGCCTCCAGCATGAAGGACATGGGCAAGCTCATGGGCTGGCTCAAGCCCAAGCTCCAGGGACGCGCCGACATGGGCGCGGTGAGCGCCCGCATCAAGCAGAAACTCAACGGCTGATCCCTGCTAAACTTCCGCAGTGGCCGGAAGAATCCCCCCAGAATTCATCGACGACCTGCTGTCGCGGGTGGACGTGGTTGATATCATCAACCAGCGCGTGCCTCTGCGCCGCGCCGGCAGCGAATACAAAGCCTGCTGCCCCTTCCATGACGAAAAGACCCCCTCCTTCACCGTCAGCCCCTCAAAGCAGTTCTACCATTGTTTCGGCTGTGGCGCCCATGGCACGGCCCTGGGCTTTCTCATGGAATACGACCGCCTCAGTTTTCCCGAGGCCGTGGAGGAACTGGCCGCCAGCGTGGGCCTGGAGATGCCCGACACCATCAGCTTCCAGCAAGGACCGGACAACCGCCCCCTGTACGACCTGATGGAGGAAGCCACCGCCTGGTACAGCGCCCAGCTGCGCCAGCACCCCGAAGCTGCCAGGGCCACCGATTATCTCAAGCAGCGCGGCCTGTCCGGTGAAATCGCCAGTGAATTCCGCATGGGCTTTGCTCCACCGGGCTGGAACAATCTCATGCAGGCCCTGGGCAGCAGCCCGGAACGCCAGCGCCTGATGGAGAAAGCCGGTCTGCTGTCGAGCGGCAAGGGCCGCCAGTACGACCGCTTCCGCGACCGCATCATGTTCCCTATCCGCGACACCCGGGGCCGGGTGGTGGGATTTGGCGGACGGGTCATGGGCGACGACACGCCAAAATATCTCAATTCCCCGGAAACACCCATTTTCCACAAGGGCCGGGAACTGTATGGCCTGTACGAGGCCCGCAAGGCCCTGAAACAGATCGATGCCCTGCTGGTGGTGGAAGGTTACATGGACGTGGTGGCCCTGGCCCAGTTCGGCATCCGCAACGCCGTGGCCACCCTGGGCACTGCCACCACCGCCGATCACCTGGAAAAGCTGTTCCGCAGCGCCCCTCAGGTCATCTTCTGCTTCGACGGCGACCGCGCCGGCCGTGACGCCGCCTGGAAAGCCCTGGAAACCGCCCTGCCCCTGCTGCGTGACGGCCGCCAGGCCGGCTTCCTGTTCCTGCCCGAGGGTGAAGACCCGGACAGCCTGGTGCGCCAGATCGGTGCCGAGACATTCCGCCAGCGCATGGGCAAGGCCCAGCCCCTGTCCGAATTCCTGTTCGGCAAACTCCAGGAACAGGTGGACATGAGCACCCTGGACGGCCGCGCCCGTCTGGTCAGCCTGGCCCGCCCCTACATCGACAAGCTCCCCGGCGGCGTGTTCCGGGACATGATGGAGCAGCAGCTCGCCGAACTTTCCGGCCGCAACATCGTCCGCAAGCGGGCCATGGGCAACGTCCGACAAAAGCCCAGCGGCGGCGCCCGCCCCGCCCTGATGAAGCCCATGCACCGCGCCATCGCCCTGCTGCTGCAATACCCGCAACTGGCCGCTTTGCAAGACTTGCCGGAAGGCTGGCGGCAACATGACAGCAAAGGCGTGAAAATCCTTTCCCAGCTCCTTGAAATCCTGCGCGCCAACCCCACCTACACCACAGCCATGCTGGTGGAACACTGGGAAGACGACGACATCCGTCACCACCTGGGCAAGCTGGCCACGGCGGAACTGGTGGTATTCGACGACCAGGAAGAACAGTTTCGCGGCTGTCTGCAACGCCTGGAAAAGGAGGCCCGCCAAAGCCGCGCCAGCCGCCTGCGCAACAAACTGCGCCCCTCGGACATGACGGAAGAGGAAAAAAATCTGTTGCGCCAGCTATACTCAGACAAGAAATCCGAATAAGCGCCTCGCATTGCACAAAATACTGTAATCGAGGTACAATGCGTAGTTCTCTTTTGAGCGCCTGACTTTTAAGGGTTAACCTGCGAGCATCATGGATCAGCAACAATCTCAATCAAGCATCAAAGACCTGATTACCAAAGGTAAGGAACAGGGTTTTCTGACCTATGCCGAGGTAAACGATCACCTGCCCGATACCATTGTCGATTCGGATCAGATTGAAGATATCATCCGCATGATCAACGAGGTGGGCATCCCTGTCTACGAGACGCCTCCCGACAAGGACGACGCCACCATCAATGCCGATGCCGTACCCACGGACGAGGAGACGGCAGAAGCCGCCGCCCTGGCCCTGGCGTCCGTGGACAGCGAATTCGGCCGCACCACCGACCCCGTACGCATGTACATGCGCGAAATGGGCACCGTGGAGCTGCTCACCCGCGAAGGCGAGTTGCACATCGCCAAGCGCATCGAGGACGGCTTGAACCAGGTCGCTGCCGCCCTGGCCACCTTCCCGCCCGCCGTGGAACACCTGGTCAACCGTCTGGCTGAGGAAGCCGCTGACGAAGCCAAGATGTCCGATATCATCATCGGCCTCATCGACCCCAATGAACCGGACATCACCACACCGCCCGCGCCGCCTTCGGCGAAAAAGGACGAGAACGGCGAGGAAATCATCGACAACGGCCCGGACCCGCAGCTCATCATCGACAAGGCCAGGCAGCTGACCAAGGCCTTCAAGAGCTGGCAGCGCCACCTGGACAAGCATGGCAATGACGACAAGGCGAAGAAGCTCAACAAGAAGATCGTCGACATCTTCGCCGAGCTGAAGATCAATCCCCAGCTGTTCATTCACATGGGCAACACCCTGCACGACGCGGTGAACGACATCCGCCAGCAGGAGCGGGCCATTCTGGACATGTGCGTGAACCAGGCGGGCATGCCGCGCCGGGATTTCATCACCAACTTCCCCAAGAACGAAACCAACCCGGACTGGGTGAAGGAACAGTGCAAGGGCAAGGCGCCCTACAAGGAAAAGCTCTTGGAGCTGGCTGACGACATCGCCCGCGCCCAGCGCAAGCTCGCCGCCATCGAGGAGCGCTGCAGAATGAGCATCGCCGACATCAAGGAGATCAACCGCCGCATGTCCATCGGCGAAGCCAAGGCGCGCCGCGCCAAGAAGGAAATGGTCGAGGCCAACCTGCGCCTGGTCATCTCCATCGCCAAGAAATACACCAACCGCGGCCTGCAGTTCCTGGATCTGATTCAGGAAGGCAACATCGGCCTGATGAAGGCCGTGGACAAATTTGAATACCGGCGTGGCTACAAGTTCTCCACCTACGCCACCTGGTGGATTCGTCAGGCCATCACCCGCTCCATCGCGGACCAGGCCCGCACCATCCGCATTCCGGTGCATATGATCGAAACCATCAACAAGCTCAACCGCATTTCCCGGCAGATGATCCAGGAAAAAGGCCGCGAGCCCACCCCGGAAGAGCTTTCCGAGCGCATGGAAATGCCCGAGGACAAGGTGCGCAAGGTGCTGAAGATCGCCAAGGAGCCCATCTCCATGGAAACCCCCATCGGTGATGATGAGGATTCCCACCTGGGTGATTTCATCGAGGATCAGGGCGCCGTCTCGCCCCTGGATTCCGCCACCATGGAAGGTCTGCGTGAGTCCACGCAAAACATGCTCGCCGGCCTCACCCCGCGGGAGGCCAAGGTGCTGCGCATGCGCTTCGGCATCGACATGAACACCGACCACACCCTGGAGGAAGTGGGCAAGCAGTTCGACGTCACCCGCGAGCGCATCCGCCAGATAGAAGCCAAGGCCCTGAGAAAACTGCGCCACCCCACCCGCTCGGAGAAAATGCGCAGCTTCCTGGACGGCGATTGATTCCGGATATCTTTCTCATGATGCCAGGGAAGGCATTCATACCGTTTTTCAGGTTTATGGGCCCTTAGCTCAGTTGGTTAGAGCAGTCGACTCATAATCGATTGGTCGTAGGTTCAAGTCCTACAGGGCCCACCATACGGAAGCCCCTGCTGAAACGCAGGGGCTTTTTTCTGAGTCACACACCCAGCAGCAACCAGGTAACGCCCTCACCCCCGAAATAAAGAGAGAAACTTGGCCATGAACTGAGGTGGAGCAGTATCAGCCTGCGCCACCCTCACCCTTTCTCTGCCCCCACGAAAACATATTTTGGCTTCAACCAGTACACCAGCAACGGCAGAAACAGCAAGGCCACCAATACATCCAGGATCAGCGCCTCGGCCACATAGAGGCTCACGGACCAGGTGTTGGCCAGCTTGGTATTCATCAGGGGAATGACACTGCCCAAAAGCACCACCACGGAGATGATGATGGCCGAGCCCGTGCTCTGCACGGAATTTCTCAACGCCCTGGGCCAGTCCGATCCCGTGGCCAGCATTTCTTCGCGCAGCCTTGAAACCATGTACACGCCATAGTCTATGCCCAGGCCCATGGCAATGCTCAGGGCCACCTGCACGTGGAAAGCCAGGTTGGCGGACCATTCCCTGATGGAAGTCATGTAGCCCGCCAGGCCGTACTGGGACATGAGGGTGATGAAGCACAGGCCCACCAGCATGAAGGCCAGGGTCCAGGAGCGGAACATGGCGGCCGTCATCAGGAATACCGTGAGAGAAGTCATGGCCGGGGCATGCAGCCATTCGGCAAAGGCCACGTCGCGGGTGGCCTCGGTGATGCCCAGGAACCCACCAATGGCCGCCTTTTCGTCCGGCATCGTGGCTTCCGTGACGATGGTGCGGGTCTTGTCGCCCACCTTGATCTGGATCTTCTCCCCCGCCTGGATACCGATGCGCAGCTTGTTCATGCCGGGATCATTGGCATGCTCCGCCAGGTAGTTCTGGATGTCCACCACCGTCTGGTGAGTTTCCACGGGTTCCATGGTATTGATGAAACTGATGATGACGCCTTCGTCCCAGGTATCCGTGTTCACGAAGGAATCCAGCTCACCCGGGCCGCTGCTGCTGAGCAGCATGGCATTGTAATAAGGCAGGGTTTCCGTGGGATCCGGCAGATAATCGGGATCATCCGGGTCCCCATAGGCATAGCGGTTGGCCATCATGTGCTGCCGGGTGGGGATGGCAAACAGATTCATGTGCGCCATGGGGGCCTCCCCCGCTGGCGTGTTCAGCATCAGATTGATGGTCTTGACGAACTGGATATAGGAGGTGGAATAGCCCACATGGGGATGCCGTCGCAGCCAGTCCTCGAAATCAGACAGAGCCTTGAGCACGGTGACATCGTTGTAGATGCCTTGGGGCGGGTCTTCCATGTCATCGAAACACTGGTCCGGGCCAATGATGCGATTGCCTTCGGCGTCCCGGGAGTCATCATCACAGGGTGGCAGCACCCCCTTGCGGGAGCGGATGATCATGTTGGCGGTGATGGCCCCGGGCATCATGCGGGAGAATTTCTCCAGGTCCGCGATCTCCTTCACCTCGCCTTCCCCAAACAGCTCGCCCAGCAGGTAATGATCCTTGAAGGCAGCGCGGGGATAGTTGATGCCCTTCTCTGCCCCGGGCATGATGTCGAACTCATCCTGGATACGCGCCACTTCCGGGTCAACCCGGCCTTCCTCTCCTGCCAGCAGGGCCCGCACGCCCCGTCCCAGTTCGGCATAATGGGCAGAAGCCCAGAGCACCCCTATCACCAGGACCAGGGGTATCCACTTCAAAGGCCCCGTGAGCAGGGCGGTGATGCTGCTCGCCAGACCGTTCTCCCAGTGCCGCTCGGCGCCTTCGTGCTCCTGCAGCCGGGGCGGGAAGATGGTCATGAGCAGGGGAATGAGGGTAGTGGTGGTGAGGATCAGGGTGGCCATGCCGAAGATGCCGAAATAGGCATAGGCCTTGTAGAAAGAGATATCCACGAAGGAAATGGCAAAGAAGCCATGAAGATCCGTACCAATGGAAAGGGAAGCCGGCACGATGGTATAGCGGATAGCCTTGTAGGCGGCCTCTTCCACGTCATTATTCTGATGCAGTTCCTGGGTGAAGCGGCGCGTCACCTGCATGGCATGGCCGATGCCAATGGCCAGCAGCAGCATGGGCGTAAGCACCATCATGGTGGTGAGACGGAACTGGGTGAAGCCCATGAGGCCCAGGGTGAGCACGATGGTGATACCCACCCCCAGCAAGGGGAACACGGAGCAGTTCCAGTGCTGGAATTCGTACCAGAGCACCAGCAGCACGATGAGCAGGGAGATGCCGAACAGCCAGGCCTTGTCCCACACTTCCTCCACCATGGCCGCCAGAAAATAGGGCTCGCCGGACACCATGAACTCCACCCGGTCGCCATACGCCTGCTCATACTTGTCCTGCAAGGCATGGACGGCGGCAATCCAGCTCAGGTAATCGTCCTTCAGCCCGTTGCCGAAATCCCCCACGATGAAGGTGGCCCGGGGGATACAGCTTTCATGGGCATGGGCCACGGAAGCGTTGGACAACATGCCGTTTTCATCCACCAGATTACACTTGTTGCCCTGAGCATCCTCGTAATACACCAGCAGAGGTTCCAGTACCGGGTGCGTCTGTATGCCCTTCTTCACGAAGGCGATCTGGCGCGCCATGACTTCGGGATCGCGGGACAGGCCTGAGGCAGGAATCAGCCGCTTGAAATCCAGGCCGCCATCCGCAGACAGGCCCAGGTGGCGCATGCGCGGCGAAGGCAGGCCGACGAAGTTCTCCTCGTTGGCATAGTCCAGCTTTGCGGCTTCATCATAGAACTGGTCCAGCATGCGCAGAAACCAGGGCTGGAAGATGTCTCCTTCCTTCAGTTTGAACCCCCAGACCATGATGTTGCCCATGCCATAACGGCGCTCGGCGTAGAGGTTGGTGGCGATATAACGGTTGGACAAAGGCAGCAGGGAATCGGGATCGTTGCGCAGGTTCACGTCCTTGATGTAGAAGGCGGCAACCAGGGCGGAAGCCAGTATGCCGATGATGACCGCCCAGCGGTGGCGAAGAACAAAGCGGGCATAGCGTTCGGCAAAGGGCTTTCTGGCCATGGGGCTTGCTTCAGCGTTTGCCGAATTTCTTCAGGGTGTCTTCCGACCAGAATTCATCCGGCATGTCCTGGTTGAGGAGCACCGTGCTGCGGGGCACGTACACCATGGAGTCGATACCGCTCTTGTGGGTGATGGCATAGATGTAGCGGGGGTACTGGATACGGGGGTCATCCTGCCCCAGTGACTGCCAGTCGATGGTGATGGTCTTGATCTTCTTGCCATCCTTGTAATACACGGTGCGGTAGATGGCGAAGGTTTTCTTGTCGATCTCGCTGATATGGTAGTCGTACCACCAGTTCTCGAACTTGGTGGTGCTCTTTACCACGTACACAGGCTTGCCCTTGTGGCCGCACTGGGGGCCCGGCAGCCTGCGGGTATAGCGGTTGAGTTCCTTGGGTCCCAGTTCCATGGCCAGCAGGCAGTCCTGGAACACATCCTCACGCAGCAGCTCGTGGATCTCGTCCTCGGGCTTGCGCAGCACCAGTTCACCATAGGTGAGGTTGGTGCCCACCCAGGTATCTTCATAGGAGGGCTCGTTGATGCGCCGTATCTTGCGCAGGGCAGGCAGCCACAGACTCATAACCCCAGGGCGGGACTTGTCGGCATAGCTGATGAAGAGTATGCCCGTGCCTTTGGCCTTGCCGGACTTGATGATGGCCATCTGCATGGAATCCAGCTCGGGGTTCTGAGGATGGCTGTTGCCGTAGGTTTCGAAAGTGTTGACCACAGGACGCCGGCCATTTTTCCTGCGCTCCAGGGGCGCACGGTTCACCAGCACAGCAACATCTTTTCCGTGCTGTTTGCTCATGGCATTCCTGACCAGCAGCCCGTGGGAAACGGCATAGACCTGCTCGGCGATCTGCAGGCCGTTCAGCTTTCCCTCCGGATAGGGAGGTGGCGTCAACGCCCAGACCTTCGATAGAAACGACAGGAAAATGATGGCGCCAAGAAGGCACGATGTTCTTCTTATCATGCCTGGAGTTTGCCACCATTGGTGATGGCCGTCTACAAAAGCGTCCCAATTAAGAACTCTCTTATATAAGCGTGTTATGAATCTCTGACGAACTGAATGCCGGACGAGAACAAACACTGTGTTTACTGCATCGATGCACCCTGCATTGCCGGCTGCCTGGCACGCTGCGCTTTGCCAACGGGGGCAGGAGATAACCTCATAAAAAACCCCCGCCACAACGACGGGGGCTCTTGTCAACACAGGGAACCGGCATCCGGCCGGCACCGCATCAGTTGTTCTGGATGACGATATTCGGGAACTTGGCCGCGTAGCTCTTGGCCTGAATCGCCAGCTTGGCGGCTGCCTTGCGGGCAATCTCCCGGTAGATCTCGGAAGTACGGCA
This sequence comes from Sedimenticola sp., assembly GCA_027026755.1. Taxonomy (GTDB): domain Bacteria; phylum Pseudomonadota; class Gammaproteobacteria; order Chromatiales; family Chromatiaceae; genus Thiolapillus. Next base: position 10,356 of record JALVNE010000290.1, read on the forward strand.
ATCCGGCTCCGCGACCACCGTGGGCTTGCCGGAGTCGGTTTCCTCACGGATGCGCTTCTCCAGGGGCAAAGCGCCCAGGAAATCCACGCCGTATTGCTCAGACATGCTCTTGCCGCCGCCTTCACCGAAGATATGCTCCTCGTGACCGCAGTTGGAGCAGATGTGGATGCTCATGTTCTCCACGATGCCCAGCACGGGCACTTCCACCTTCTCGAACATCTTGAAGCCCTTGCGCGCGTCCAGCAGGGCAATGTCCTGGGGAGTGGTGACGATGATGGCCCCGGACACGGGTACCTTCTGGGCCAGGGTCAGCTGGGTGTCACCAGTGCCGGGGGGCAGGTCGATGATGAGGTAATCCAGGTCGGACCAGTTGGTGTCATTGAGGAGCTGCTCCAGGGCCTGGGTGACCATGGGGCCACGCCAGATCATGGGGGTTTCCTCGTCGATGAGGAAGCCAATGGACATGGCCTGCAGGTGATAGCTGTTCATGGGCTCCAGGGTCTTGCCGTCCTTGGACTCGGGCTGACCGGAGATGCCCAGCATGCGCGGCTGGGAGGGACCATAGATGTCCGCGTCCAGGATGC
>JALVNE010000291.1 GCA_027026755.1 Sedimenticola sp.
TCTGCACATGAAGAGTGGGGAAATCATCACCCAGCAAAGGAATGGACGGTTGAGAATTTTGCATGACGTTCTCCCTGGATTGTTCCACTAACGATCATTCAATCAGTTGGAAGAGGAATTTACCGCCAATGCCGCCCGCACGGCACCGACAAAAGATTCGCTCAGGGTTGGGTGAGGATGAATGGCTCCGGCAATCGCCTCCAGAGGCAATCCGGCACGCACCAGCAGCGCAGCTTCACCTGCCAGGCTGGCAGCTCCATCCACAAGTATATGGACACCAACCACCCGCCGGTTGCTTTTGTCATAAATAATTTTCAGTACACCGTTATCATGGCCGCCAATCTGGGCCCGCGCATCCTGAGAGAAATCATAACGGGCGACACCCGCATCGATTCCGGCGCTGGCTGCCTGCTCCTCGGTCAGCCCCGCCATGGCCAGTTCGGGACTACTGAAAATAACCGCGCTGTTGTGCTGTGGTTGCGGGAACGGAGGACCTTTACGTCCAAGCAGGTGAGCTGCCAGCGCCAGCCCCTGGGCTGTGGCCCAGTGGGCGAACATGGGCTGACCAACCACATCACCCACCGCGTAAATCCCCGGCTCCGTGGTTTGCAGAACCTCGTCCACCACGACGGCATGACGTTCAATCTTTATCGCCGTCTGCTCAACGCCCACGCCATCCAGATGGGGATGACGGCCAATCGCGGACAGCACCGCTGTGGCGAACACCTGTTCACAACCGCCATCCACATCGTATTGCACGAACACACCCTGACCACTATGGCAGATGTTTTTTACCGGACAGTTGACATACAGTTTGATCCCCTGGTTGATCAGATGCTGCTGCAGCGCCACTGCCAACTCTTCATCCACACCGGCAAGAATCCGTGGCCCACGCTGCATCACCGTGACATCCGATCCCAACACGTGGAAAATTTGCGCCAGTTCGATACCGATCGGCCCGCCACCAATGACGACCAGCCGTTCGGGTACGCAGCCGATATCAAGGATCCGGTCACTGGTGTAGACCTGCGACAGATCGGCGCCGTGTACCGGCAGGCGATTGGGTTCTGAACCAGTAGCCAGAATGCACTGCT
>JALVNE010000292.1 GCA_027026755.1 Sedimenticola sp.
CCCTACACCAACCGGCCCATCGCCTGGCACACGGACGGCTATTACAACGATCTGGACCATCAGATCCACGGCCTGCTGCTGCACTGCGTGCGCCCGGCGAAAGAAGGCGGCATGAACCAGCTCCTGGACCATGAAATCGCCTACATCATGCTGCGCGACGAAAACCCGGATTTCATTCACGCCTTTGAACATCCCCAAGCCATGAGCATTCCCCCCAATGTCGTCAACGGCGAAGAACTGCGCGGCTGGGCCCGGGGACCCGTGTTCATGCGCCAGGACGACGGCAGCCTGCACATGCGTTATACCCATCGCAAACGCAACATCGAATGGCGCGACGACGAACTCACCCGGCAGGCGGTGGAATTCCTGGGCAGCATCATGAACCCGGACAACCCATATTATATGGAAGGCACTCTGGACTCGGGGCAGGGCCTGCTCTGCAACAATGTCCTGCACACACGCACGGGATTCGAGGAAAACAGCCAGCGTCTGCTCTACCGCGGACGTTACTTCGACCGCATCCGCCCCTGAAAGTACGCCTTTTGGGGAAAGGGGCCCCCCCTGACATAATCCACTACGACCCTCATGGTTTTTCAGCATTTCATGATAAACCCATAATCTTTGACCTTAATCAATCCCATTACCCGTTTTTTCCTGTGTAATTGGTGCGTACCCAAGCCATCAGGCAGGAAATGTGTTTGAAGCGGATGACGCCAAAACAACCCTGAATCGCAGACAGCTGCTGCGTGGACAGTTTCATCAGCAGCCGTTGCTCATACGCCCGCCCTGGGCCCGCCCGGAAGATGAGTTCGTACAGCTGTGCACCCGATGCGACGCCTGCATCAAAGCCTGCTGGGACGAGATCCTGACGCGGGGCTCCGGCGGCTTTCCCGAGATCCGTTTTCATTCCTCCGGCTGCGATTTCTGCGGCGACTGTCTCAAGGCCTGTGATACAGGCGCCCTGAATGCCCCTGTTCCCGCTCCATCCCTGGCTTGGCGCCACCGCGCTTCCATTGAATCGAGCTGCCTGTCCCTGAATGGCATCGTCTGCCGTTCCTGCGGCGACGCCTGCGATACTGAAGCAATCAGCTTCAAGCTCCAGACCCGGGGGCGAGCCACCCCGCTGCTGGATACAGAACGTTGTAACGGCTGTGGGGAATGTTTCGCCGTTTGTCCCAACGATTCCATTTCACTCGCCATTCCGGAGGCAAACTAGCCCTATGGAAAACAGCAATAGCACGAATTTATGCAGCTGCATCGTCCACACCCGTCCCGAAAAGGGACCGGAAGTGGAGAAACTGCTCAACAGCATCCCCGGCGTGGAGGTCCACGGGGGGGTGAATGAAGGAAAACTGATCGTTACGGTGGAAGACAGCGAAGCAGGCTCCGCCGGTGACGTGATGATGAATTTCAGCTCACTCGAAGGTGTAGTGAGCGCAACTTTGATTTACCACTACGGTGGGGATGATCTTAACGAGGAGGTAATCCGTGAGTTTAACTAGACGTGATTTTATCAAGAGCAACGCCATTGCGGCCGCCGCTGCAACGGCAGGCGTAACACTTCCCGCCACCAAAACCGCCCTGGCGGCCGACGGCGATGCCGGCGTACGCTGGGACAAGGCGGCCTGCCGCTACTGCGGCACCGGCTGTTCGGTGCTCATCGGCACCAAGGACGGCAAGGTGGTGGCCAGCCAGGGTGACCCCGACGCCCCGGTGAACAAGGGCCTGAACTGTATCAAGGGCTACTTCCTGCCCAAGATACTCTACGGCGAGGACCGCCTGACCAAGCCCCTGTTGCGCAAGAAGAACGGCAAATACGACAAGAACGGCAAGTTCGAGGAAGTTTCCTGGGACGAGGCCTTTGACGTCATGGCGGAAAAGTGGAAAGCCGCCATCAAGAAAAGCTGGGAAGAAAACAAGGGCAAGTCCGTGGACAAGCTGACCTCCCGGGTGGCCATGTTCGGTTCCGGCCAGTGGACCGTGTGGGAAGGCTACGCCGCTTCCAAGCTGATGAAGGCCGGTTTCCGCTCCAACAACATCGACCCCAATGCCCGTCACTGCATGGCCTCCGCAGTAGGCGCCTTCATCCGCGGCTTCGGCATCGACGAGCCCATGGGCTGCTATGACGACCTGGAGCAGGCTGATGTATTCGTGCTCTGGGGCTCCAACATGGCGGAAATGCACCCCATCCTGTGGTCCCGCCTGACGGATACCCGTCTGACCAAGCCGGGCTGTGAAGTGCATGTGCTGTCCACCTACAAGCACCGCTGCTTCGAGCTGGCCGACAACGGCATGGTGTTCACGCCCCAGACCGACCTGGCCATCCTGAACTTCATTGCCAACTACATCATCCAGAACAAAGCCTACAACAAGGAGTTCATCGAGAAGCACGTTCAGTTCAACAAGACGCCCACGGATATCGGTTATGGACTGCGTCCCGAAGATCCGCGCGAGAAAAAGGCCAAGAACCGGGCCAAGGGCAAACTGACCAAAATCACCTTTGAGGAATACGCCAAGTCTGTAGAGCCTTACACCCTGGAGAAGGCCTCCGAACTGTCCGGCGTCCCCAAGAACAAGCTGCTGCGTCTGGCCAAGGCCTATGCCGATCCCAAGAAGAAGGTCATGTCCCTGTGGACCATGGGCTTCAACCAGCACACCCGCGGCGTCTGGGTCAACGGCCTGTGCTACAACGTACACCTGCTCATGGGCAAGATCTCCGAGCCCGGCAACAGCCCCTTCTCCCTCACCGGCCAGCCTTCCGCCTGCGGCACGGCCCGGGAAGTGGGCACCTTCGCCCATCGCCTGCCTGCAGACCTGGTGGTCAAGAAGAAGGCCCACCGCGACATTGCCGAGAAAATCTGGAAGCTGCCCGAGGGCACCATACCCGGCAAGGTGGGTTACCACGCCGTGCTGATGCACCGCATGTTGAAAGACGGCAAGCTGGACTGTTACTGGCAGCAGTGCAACAACAACATGCAGGCCGCCGCCAACATGAACAACGAGAGCTATCCTGGCTGGCGCAACCCCAATGCCTTCATCACCGTGACCGACCCCTACCCCACGGTTTCCGCCCAGGCAGCAGACCTCATCCTTCCCACCGCCATGTGGATCGAGAAGGAAGGCGCCTACGGCAATGCCGAGCGCCGCACCCAGTTCTGGCGCCAGCAGGTGCGCGCACCCGGGGAGGCCAAGTCCGACCTGTGGCAGACCATGGAGTTCGCCAAGCGTTTCAAGATGGAAGAAGTATGGCCGCCGGAGCTGCTGGACAAGGCGCCGGAGTACAAGGGCAAGACCCTGTACGAAGTGCTGTACGAGAACGGCCAGGTCAACAAGTTCCCCTATGAGGGCAAGATCACCGACGACCGGGGCAACGAGTACGAGAACTATGAATCCGAGCACTTCGGTTTCTATGTTCAGAAAGGCCTGTTCGAGGAATATGCCTCTTTTGGCCGCGGTCACGCCCACGATCTGGCGCCCTTCGACATGTACCACAAGGCCCGCGGCCTGCGCTGGCCCGTGGTGGATGGCAAGGAAACCCTGTACCGTTTCCGTGAGGGCTATGACCCCTATGTGGCCAAGTGGAACCCGGATGGCGAGAAAGGCGATGTGTTCTTCTATGGCAACAAGAAGAAGAACGGCGGCAAGGCCAACATCATCACCGCCCCCTATGAGCCGCCGGC
>JALVNE010000293.1 GCA_027026755.1 Sedimenticola sp.
CTGTTAATCCGTGGGTCGCTGGTTCGAGCCCAGCTGGCGGAGCCATATAAATCAAAGCCTTACGAAACACAAAGCCCCGACCAACCGGGGCTTTTCTTTTGCTGGGCTACCTATGGGCTACCTCAGCGCTCCATTTCAATCATTGGTTTCCCGGTAGTCTGCTCACCTGTTCCCAGCTGAACCCAGCGTATCCCACCCCTTTTGCCAGTACCAAAGATGTAAGCGGAAGAAACGTTTGCACAATTTCGCAAAAACGTTTGCACAATTTTCCCTTCCTGCCATAAGCTTGGCATTCCCTTATTTGATGTCACGGTAGGGAGGTAGTAAACGGCCCATCATGTGCTGAGGTGGCTGGTGCCCTCATAGGACACATGGGGCGGTAAGGGTGACCAGCCCGCCCTTACTAGAAAGCCCGGCATGATTGCCGGGCTTTTTTTGTCGCCAGGGGGCGGCCTAGAGGCTCCGAGGCCGGGGACTGGAGACGATCCCAGGCAAGCCATTGGCAAAACACAGCCGCCCGATCACTACGGCTGTGCGGCCACAGGCTATGGCTTGCCTGTCTCGCCCGTGGCCTGCGTCTTGCCCGTTACCCGCTGGTTACACCAGCCAAGGGGAAACAATGACCTTCACAGAGTCCTTCCAGATATTGGTTTTGGTGGCGCTTGCCGCCTGGTCAGGGATGAATCCAGCCGCCACCAGCTCCAGGGCGGAGACTTCAAGGGAGGGCGGCACGATCAATACATTCGGCTTTATCCCCAGGGGGCGGCCTTCCTCTCCCTTCAGAGACTGCATGGCTTCTCGTGCCTTGGCATAGTTGTCCGCCGTCAGGACAGCGTTGGATGCATAGGCAAGCTGCCACAGGCCGTACCCCACATTGGAACGCGCCCGGACGCCGTACAGGTATTCATCCCGCATGAAAACGTTTTCGTCTTCATCCTTGGTCAATGCGTGAAGTTTGTAGGGGACCCGTTCTTGAAACAGAAAGGGCTTAATGGCTTTGGTTGTGTCCAGCAGGTACCAATAGGGATTGCCATCCACCGTGCCGCTTGAATCCACGTTGCTTACGCTTTGGTCTTTGACGGGGTGATC
>JALVNE010000294.1 GCA_027026755.1 Sedimenticola sp.
GTATTTTTCGTTCTTGATGAGCGTGTTCACGTTGCCCTTGAGCAGCCCCAGCTTCACCAGACCGCGGGTCAGGGTGCGCACCGCGGCCTTGTGAGGGGCGTTGTAGGGGTTGCCGGGCTTCACCTGCTTGATGGCGGCAAGCTGGGCGTCCAGCACCAGCTGGTAGAGCTGGGCCTGGGGTGCGGTGAACCGGCCGCTGACCGGGAAAGTGCGGGTGATGTCCGAGGCGTACATCTCCAGCTCGCAGCCGGCGTCCACCAGCACCAGCTCACCGGCCTGCAGCTTGCCGTCGTTGTCCACATAATGCAGCACCGTGGCGTTGTTGCCGCTGCCAACGATGGGTGGGTAGGCCTGTTCCCGGGCGCCGCGCCGGGTGCATTCATGGATGAAGTCTGCTTCCAGCTGGTATTCCATCATGCCTGGTTTGCAGCCGCCCATGATGCGCTTGTGGGCCGCCGCGGAAACTTTTGCCGCCTTGCGCATGAGGGCAATCTCGGAGCGGGACTTGTACAGGCGCATGTCGTGCAGGTAGTGGTCCAGGGCGATGAATTCCTGGGGGGGATGCACACCGCTGCGCGCCTTGCCGCGCAACAGGTTCACCCAGTTGGACATCTGCTGGTCCAGTTCGGGATTGCAGCCCATGGCGTAGAACACCCGCTCGCACTGTTCCAGCATGCGCGGCAGGATGTCGTTCAAATCCGCGATGGGGAAGGAGTCGTCGGCATCGTAGTCCTCCACCGCCCCTTCCTGCCCGGCGATGGGGCCGTCCCAGCGTTCCTTGTCCTCGTCCCTTTCCCGGCAGAACAGGATGTATTCGCCCTGCTTGCGGCCGGGGATGAGCACGGCCACGGCTTCGGGTTCCTCAAAGCCGGTGAGGTAGTAGAAATCGCTGTCCGGACGATAGGGATAATGCACGTCGTTGTTGCGCTGCCTGACAGCGGCAGTGGGAAGTATGGCGATGCTGTCCTTGCCCATCATGCGCATGAGCTGGCGGCGCCGCCGCTTGAATTCATTCCTTGTCATTCTGCCCTGCCTCGTGCCAGATGAGGGAAGTGGCCACCCACAGATATTCTTCGAGTTGCATCAGCGCTTCTTGTGCCTCTTCGTCATCGCCAAAGGTTTCCAGGTCCATGCGGGCGATCTCGCTGAAATCCCGCAGGGCTTCACCGGCGTCGCTGTTCATGAGTTCCTGATGTTGTTCGCCTCCCAGGCCGAATCCATAGAGAAACCCCTGCGCCCAGTCCCGCAGGGCCAGGGCTCTTTCATTCACTGGCATGGTTTCAGCAGGAAGCATCAGGGTCAGGGGCATCTGGCCGTCGCGCAGCTCGGTGGCGGTATGCAGCCAGAGGCTGTCCAGTTCCTCCAGGCATTCCTGTACCTCCGGCGTCTCCGTATCCAGCTGATCACAGAGAACTTCCTGCCAGTTGTCGGTCCTGGCGCACAGCATGCCCGTGAGTATGCCGTGGGTTTCCGCGGCTGAGTAGGCGAGGCCAGCGGCGCCAGTCCTGTCCCAGAGGATCTGATAATCGGGAGTGTATTCATTCATGCGCAAATGTTATCAGATTGGTGCGCGCTATTGCGCCTGCCGCAATTTCCCGGCGCAGCCATTGACCACAGGCCGTATGCCATCTATATTTCCAAGGGTTATGGACAAGCAGCCCGACAAGACACCTTCTCACCAGGCTTTCGACATTCTCGAGGAGCAGGTTGCCTCGCTCATCGAAACCTGCGCCTACCTCAAGGAAGAAAACCGCCTGTTGCGCGCCCAGCAGGAACGCCTGCAGGAAGAGCGGGCGGCACTCATGGAGAAGAATCAGACGGCCCGCAGCCGTGTGGGCGCCATCATCACCCGTCTGAAATCCCTGGAAGCCAACACGTGAGTAAAGCGGTCAAGACCATTGCGGTCACCATCCTGGACAAGGAATACCGCGTGTCCTGCCAGCCTGGCGAGGAGGAGGCCCTGCTGGCTTCCGCCATGGAGCTGGATGAGCGTATGCGCGCCATTCGCCAGACCGGCAAGATCATTGGTACGGAGCGCATCGCCGTCATGGCGGCCCTGAACATGGCCCATGAACTGCTGATGATGAACAAGGAGTGTGATGAAGGGGATGCTTCCCTGGAGCGCCGCATGCGCAGCCTGCAGGACAAGGTGGAAGTTGCCCTGCATCAATTCAATCAACTGGAACTTTAGGACGAATCGGAGTAGCCTTTAATTGAAGGCATCCTCTGCGGTGTCCGTGAGCTGACTTCGTAATCCCTTGAGCCTTAGTACATTAGACAGGGGATCTAATCATCACCGCGGTGTGCATGTCCGCCACGAGCGGAAAGCCTGAACGGTGACAGGGGTTCCCACTTGAACCTGCCGGTTCAAGGTCTCAAGCCAGCAACGGCACAGGCGGAGGATGTCTTTTCTCATGAGCCCTCCCAATATCAGACAAATAATACGCGCCCAAAGGCGCAGCCTGGACCCCGGCTTTCGCCGCAGGGCGGCCATTTTGGCCTGCAGGCGGCTGACTCCCCTGAGCCGTTTCACAAGCGCCGAACGCATTGCCCTCTACCTGGCGGCCGATGGCGAACTCGATACCCTTCCTGTCTTGGAAAGAGCCTGCGCCATGGGCAAGCAGTGTTATCTTCCCGTGCTTCACCCCGTCAGGGAGCAGAGCCTGTGGTTTGCCCTCTGGCGACCGGGTGATGTGTTGCATCCCAACCGATATGGTATTGCCGAGCCCGAATGGACGCCTGGTACGCTGGTGAAACCCTGGGCGCTGGATCTGGTGATCATGCCTCTGGTGGCTTTCGACACAGCAGGGAACCGCATGGGAATGGGCGGTGGTTATTATGACCGTAGCTTTGCGTGGCGCTTTCACAGGCGCTATTGGAAAGGCCCATGGCTGGTGGGTTACGCCTATGAGTTGCAGAAGCAACCGCGCATAGCAAGGTCCGAATGGGATGTCCCCCTGGACGCGGTTGTTACTGAAAACACGGTATACATGGGCTGACATCAACCGACTCCTCTCATCGTTCGTTGCTTTGGCTTATGTTCGTGCGGGGTCGGAGTCGATAGAGTGATGTTGCCCGGACTCGATGGCTGGGATGCGCCTGACTCTGTTTACTATCAATCCGGCGATGATTCGACTCCGACGCCTCAAGACAAAGGGGCTTAACTCATGGTTAATGCTGGCATTTATTGATGAGTTGTTTATACTCGATATGATGGATGCGTAACTGGACTGCATCTGATGTTATGTAACTGTAATCGGGGGAACTCATGGCAAAGAAGACATCCAAAAAGAAGGCTGCAAAGAAGAAGGCTGCCGTTGCGAAGAAGAAGATTGTAAAGAAGGCAGCAAAGAAAAAGGTCGCCAAGAAAAAAGTGGCCAAGAAAAAAGTCGTAAAGAAGGCAGCCAAGAAAAAGGCGGTCAAGAAGAAAGTCGCCAAGAAAAAGCCAGCAAAGAAAGTGGCCAAGAAGAAGGCGGCCAAGAAGAAGGCGGCCAAGAAGAAGGCGGCCAAGAAGAAGGCGGCCAAGAAGAAGGCGGCCAAAAAGAAGGTCCTGAAGAAAGCGGCAAAGAAAAAAGCTGCCAAGAAAAAGCCGGCAAAGAAAGTGGCCAAGAAGAAGGTTGCGAAAAAGAAAGCCGTGAAGAAAGCACCCCGCAAGAAGTAAATACAGCAGTCCACTCGCGCGGCATTGGCATTCATGCAGGGGTGGGCGCTCCACACCCCAGGTCATGGAAAAGAGCGATTTTCCGATTCCGCCATTTTCAACGGCTTACAGCTATCGAAAATGACGACGCGTCCCTGCATCGCGGCGGCTGTCGCTTTTTGCGACAGCCTCCTTCGGAAGCGAGGGGGCATAACCGTAGGTCGGGCTTTAGCCCGACACTCCGCCGTTGAGACGGCTTGTTGTCGGGCTTCAGCCCGACCTACGGGTCATGGCGCGAACCGGCGCGTAAGAATATCAACCAGCGCTAGCGAAAAGTCGATAGGCAGGATTGTCGGTTTCCTCATGATGCCTGTATCCCAGTTCCTTGAGGTAATCGCGGAATTCGCCGGCCTCTCCCTTGTTGAGTTGTACGCCCACCAGCACCCGGCCATAGGCCGCTCCATGATTCCGGTAGTGGAACAGGCTGATGTTCCATCCCCGGCTGAGGCCGGAAAGAAAATCCAGCAGGGCGCCGGGACGTTCCGGAAAGACGAACCGGTATAGGCGCTCGTTCTTCACCTGGGGCGCATGGCCGCCCACCATGTAACGGATATGCAGCTTGGCTGTTTCGTTGTCGGTGAGATCGGTGACGTAAAAGCCTTTGGCCTGCAGGCGCTCGATGATGCCAACGCGCTCGTCGTTTCCCCCGGATAATTCCACGCCGCAGAATACATGGGCACGGGTGTCGTCATGGTAGCGGTAGTTGAACTCGGTGATGTTGCGCTTGCCCAGCAGGCGGCAGAAGCTGAGGAAGCTGCCGGGACGCTCCGGTATCTCCACGGCAAACAGGGCTTCACGCTGCTCGCCCAGTTCCGCCCGCTCGGAAACATGGCGCAGGCGGTCGAAGTTGATGTTGGCGCCGCTGAGTATGGAAATGACGTTGGCCGGTTTTTTCCGTGTCTTGTGCTGCTGCAGGTATTTCTTGATGCCGGCCACGCCCAAGGCGCCGGCAGGCTCGGCCACGCTGCGCGTATCGTCGTAGATGTCCTTGATGGCGGCACAGATCTCGTCGGTGGTGACCAGCACCACTTCGTCCACCAGTTCTTTGGCCAGCTTGAAAGTCTCTTTTCCGATCTGGCGCACGGCCACGCCGTCGGCGAACAGGCCGACCCGTTTCAGGTTCACCCGCCGGCCGGCCTTCAGGGCGTCATGCAGGGTGGGGGTGTCTTCCGGCTCCACCCCTATGATGCGAATCTCTGGGCGGACGCGCTTGATGTAGGCAGCCATGCCGGCAATGAGTCCGCCGCCCCCCACGGGGATGAAGATGGCGTCTATGGGGTCCTCGTGCTGGCGCAGCACTTCCATGGCCACGGTGCCTTGCCCGGCGATGACGTCCGGATCGTCGAAAGGGTGCACGAAGGTCAGGCCTTTCTCTTTCACCAGGGCCCGGGCGTGTTCGTAGGCGTCGTCGTAGGAGTCGCCGTGCAGCACGATTTTCGCCCCCAGGTTGCGCACCGTCTGCACCTTGATGGGGGGCGTGGTGGTGGGCATGACGATGAGGGCGGGCACGCCCAGTCGCTTCCCCGCAAGGGCAACCCCTTGGGCATGATTGCCAGCGGAGGCGGCAATGACGCCCTGCTGTTTCTTTTTCTCCGGCAGGTTGTAGATCTTGTTGTAGGCGCCCCGCAGCTTGAAGGAAAACACGCTCTGCATGTCTTCGCGCTTGAGCCAGACCGAAACCCCAAGGCGGCCGGACAAACGCGGCGCGAAATCCAATGGGGTTTCCCGGGCCACGTCATACACGCGGGCGCGAAGAATTTTTTCCAGGTAACTGCGGGACATGGGGTACTACCTATTCAATGGCGTTTTTTGCAAGGTGATGGTAATTTATCAGAGTTTTCTGATAAGGAGAAAAGAAACCATGAATCAAGACGAACTCAAGCGCCAGGCAGCAGAGGCTGCCCTGGAATATCTTCCCGATGGGGGCGTGCTGGGCATTGGCACCGGCTCCACGGTAAATCATTTCATCGACCTGCTGGCGGACGTGAAGAACCGTTATGAGGGCGCCGTGTCCAGTTCCGAGGCGTCCACGGAACGGCTCAAGGCCATCGGCATGCAGGTGTTCGATCTCAACGCCGTGGGTGAGCTGGAGATCTATGTGGATGGGGCGGACGAGTCCAATCATTCCCTGCATCTCATCAAGGGCGGCGGCGGCGCCCTGACCCGGGAGAAGATCATCGCTGCGGCCAGCAAGAAGTTCGTCTGCATTGCTGACGAGAGCAAGCTGGTGCATGTCCTGGGCAAGTTTCCCCTGCCCGTGGAAGTCATTCCCATGGCGCGCAGCTACGTGGCGCGGGAACTGGTGAAGCTGGGTGGTACCCCCGTATGGCGGGAGAACTTCATCACCGACAATGGCAACATCATTCTCGACGTGGAGAACTTGGAAATCATGGAGCCGGTGAAACTGGAAACCGAGATTAACCAGATCGCCGGTGTGGTCACCGTGGGCATCTTTGGCCATCGTCCCGCCGATGTACTCATTCTGGGTTCCGAATCCGGCCCCAGAACCATAGTTCCCGAATAGCGTTTCCGGTACCGCGCGGCCGCAATCAGCTCACGGGCGGGTTGCGGCTTTCTTTGCCCGGGCCTCATCGGCCAGCGCGGCCTCGGTGTCACCAAGTTTACGATACAGGCGCGCCCGCAGGCGGTAGTGGCCGGCATTGTCCGGTGAGCGGCGGATGGCTTCGTCCATGTGGGGCAGGGCTTTCAGGGGTTGATTCAGGGCCAGATAGATCCGGCCCAGATGGGCATGGGAATGGGGATTGCCGGGCTGTAGCTCCAGGGCCTTGAGGGCGGTGTCCCGGGCGGCTGGCCAGTCCCCGGTCTGCATGAGATACCAGGTGAGACGGGGATAAAGACCGCCGTTTTCCGGTTCCAGCTCCAGTGCCTGGCGCAGGAAGTGGATGGCTTCGGTGTAATTTTCCTGACGGGCCAGAAACTCGGCCAGCCGCAGCAGGGAAGGAAAATGGGAGGGATGATTGGCCAATGCCGCGCGCAGGATTTTCGTGGCACCGTCAAGATTGCCGGCTTCGGCCTGGATTTCCGCCAACCGCAGTTCTGTTTGGGGATTGTCGGGATCTAGTTCCCTTGCCCTGTCGGCAGATTGCTTGGCTTCCTCCATGTGTCCTGCCATGTGCAGCAGCTCGGCCTGAGCCAGCAGAAACTCGGGGTTGTCCCGGCATACCGGCAGGCACTCCGCCATTGTTTCGCAGGCGGAAGCGGCCTCTCCCTGTGCCCGCAGTCGCTGGATTTGCAGGAGTTTTCCCAAATGACTTTCCGCCAGCGGCTCTGGTAGAGGTTTCTCCGTGTGCAGCAGGCAGTCAACCGTGGCTGCTTGGGAAGAGGACAGGCCCAGATCCCGGATGACCTCAGTCATGGCTTCGGGCCGCTCCTCAAGTTGTCCTGCCAGGCTGCGCAGCCAGCAGAATTCACTCCAGGGGTCATGAGGCATCCCTGTGATGCCCAAGTCCTCAAGACGGGCGCGGCTGATGAGGAAGGAAGTGGTTTCGCTGGCCAGGGCGGGGCTTTCCCCGGTTTCCTGGAACAAGATGTGGGTGCGGCTGTTCCGGTAGCCGTCCAGCTGTGCCTGGGTGATGGCATCCGGAATGCGTTGGCGGCTGCAGAGCATCCAGGTTTCCTCGGGAGCCCGGGCAAAGAGCACATTGTGCAGGCCGCTGCCTTCCAGGCCCGCGAGATGGCGGCATACATGAAAGCGGGCGAGCTGTTCCGTGGGACTGAGGAGCTGTGGGTGAAGAATACTGTAGCCCTTTTCTCTGAAATGGCGTTCGAGAAGGTGCTCATTGCAGGCATGGCGCATATTGGCTGGCAGCAGGCGGCGGGAGATATACAGCTTGGAGCTGTAAGCTGGGCGCCCCAGCCTTTCCCAGGCGGTTTGCCCCAGGTGCTGGTACAGTTGCAACATCTGCGGGCTCAGGGCGCGGGACAGAACCGCCTGCTGGCTGGGGATATGCAGTGTTTCCACCCGCAGGTTTTGCGTGACGAAAACCAGCTTGTCCCGGGGAATGTTCAGCAGATCGAAAAACTCGAACAGCCGGGACGAGGGGCTCGGGGCGCGAATGTGCAGGTGGAAGATGTAGCCATCGTAATCATGGGCCTTCAGCAGTGGCCAGCAGCGGGCCAGGCTTTCCAGCATGAAATGGCCATAGTGGTTGAAGAACCAGCCCAGGTAGATGTGGCGCCCGGGCAACAACGGCAGGCGCTTGTTTGGCGCCAGAAAAGCGGGGTTGGACGGCGCCAACAGCTTTCCCCGCCGCTGGTGATGGGAACAGGGCAGATATTTCCCCCGGGAAGTATAGATCCCGCCTTGTGCCTCCTCCCCTGAGAGAAATCGTGACCGGGTAAGGGTTGCGCCCTGCTGGACCTGAATTTCCGCAGGAGGAAGTCGGTAACGGCGGATTTCCTCGTGGAGGCCAGCTGTTTCCCAGGCACTGCGAAATTCCTGGGGTTCGATAAGCAGGGAAGAATTCATGGGGGGAGGATACCGAATGCACAAAAAAAGGGAAGCGCCGCAGCGCTCCCCTTTTTGGCTTTCCTGCCTGCGCGTCTCAGGAGACGTTCAGGCGGGAGATCCGGTCAGGCACAAATCAGAACTTGTGAACCATGCCGAAGGAGAAGCCAGACTGATCTTGAGCGCCGTAGTTGGTGCTCATCAGGCCGTGCTCGGAATCAGCATACTGAACGTACACTTTGGTACGCTTGCTAAAGTTGTGATCCAGACCGATGGCCCAGGCGTCGCTCTTGGAACCGTGATCAGGATCGATTTGCGCCCACTCGGCCTTGACCTTGTTGTTACCGAACTTGTAGGAACCGTTGATCACATAGTTGTCAGAAGCAGTGATGTCGCTCTGGTCGGCATAGACAGCACCAATGTGGAAGTCGCCCATGTCGTAACCAACGCCAATGCGCCAGTGGTTGACATCTCCGCCGTACAGTACGTCGTCCAGCTGTTCGTAGGCTGCGGACAGGAACAAGGGACCATTGCTGTACATGGCTGCAATGGAAACAGCACCAGCAAGATCACCGCCTTCGTCTGTAATGCCAAGTTGCGCGAAATCTGCCCCATCGTGATCAGCGTCAGGAACGATAGCTGCTACCAGCGTAAGGCCGCTAAAGTTGGGGGTAACATAAGCAATGGCGTCGTTGGCGCGAAGATCAACCAGCCCTGCAGTTGCGTTGTAGTCACCCATCTCGTCGCCAAAGATATCCAGCTTGCCGGTGGACATCTTCATGGGAGTATCGTGACGACCATACAGGAAGGTACCCCAGTTGCCAGCGAGGCCGATGTAAGCGTTACGACCTTTCCAGTAGGTACCTTTGGTGCCAGTGCCAGCAGGGCCGTCGCTCATGTCAACCTGGGTTTCGATTTTCCAGACCAGTTTCAGGCCGTCGCCCAGATCTTCAGAACCTTTGAAGCCGAGGCGAGAAGCACGGCTGGTGACGTCATAGAGGCTGTCTTCGCCTTTTGCGTCAGGGTCAACGTAGTCGATAGAGGTGTGGATCTTACCGTAGATGGTCACATCGGCAGTAGCTGCCTGGGAAACCATGGGCAGGGCTGCAGCGACTGCCAGAGCTAGAAGCTTCTTTTTCATTTGGAATACTCCGCTAAATAATTAGGTTAAAAACATGTCTAAGCAGGAGCAATAATAGTTGCTTTTTTACAATAAAGCAACAGCTTTTTGTAAAAAAATCACAATTTGTTGGAGTGTTGCAGAAAAGTTACAGTCAGAGGGGGAGGGGATGCTGTCCTTCCCCGGAGGGGGAAGGACGAAAACCGAAAAATCCTGACTGATCAGCGCTTGGAATACTGAGGACGCTTGCGAGCCTTGTGCAGGCCGACTTTCTTGCGCTCGACCATGCGGGCGTCGCGGGTCAGGTAACCGGCCTGGCGCAGGGTGGAACGTTGCTCTTCGTCGTATTCGAGCAACGCGCGGGCGATGCCGTGGCGAATGGCGCCAGCCTGGCCGGTGGTGCCGCCACCCTTGACGGTCACCCTGCAGCTGATCTTGTCCTTGAGATCCGTGGCTTCGAGAGGCTGGCGTACGATCATGCGCGCCGTTTCGCGGCCAAAGAACTCGTCCAGGGGGCGGCCGTTGACAGTGATGCTGCCGTCACCCGGCGTCAGGTAAACGCGGGCAGTGGATGTCTTGCGTCGGCCGGTGCCGTAATTTTGTTGCTGTGCCATTTCGTCAGATCCGTAGTTCAGATATCCAGGGGTTTGGGTTGCTGCGCGACGTGAGGATGCTCGGGACCGGCATAGACCTTGAGCTTCTTGAACATGGCGCGACCCAGGGGATTGCGGGGCAGCATACCCTTGACCGCGGTTTCCAGTACCCGCTCGGGGGCCTTGTCCAACAGCTTGCCCAGGTTGATGGATTTCAGGTTGCCGATGTAACCGGTGTGGTGATAATACATCTTGTCCTGCATCTTGTTGCCGGTGACGCGGAGCTTTTCCGCGTTGATGACCACCACGTAGTCGCCAGTGTCCACATGAGGCGTATAGATGGGCTTGTGCTTGCCCTTCAGTCGGCGGGCAATCTCACTGGCCATGCGGCCCAGGGTCTTGCCTTCAGCATCTATTACATACCATTCACGGCGGACTTCCGCCGGCTTCGCGCTTACCGTTGTCATTTGTCTCGTTCCCAAAAAAGCGAGGTTATCGCCATACTCCACGAAAGGGCGCGAATGATACCCGACTTGAAAAACAGATACAAGTCCTTTGTGTCGTCAGGGCGGAGGAGCCGTCGTGGCCTGGCATACGGCAGGCAAAAAAAAGCGCGGCAGGGGGGTGCCGCGCCAAGTCAATAACCACCAAAGGAGGATGGTGCATGCCGGCTTCCCAACAGGGGGAGGAGGAGAGGGAAGCAAGCATGTGAGAATTCTCTAATATTAGAGATTTCTTGTCAAGTCTCTTTTTCACGGTTTGCTGCGGGCATCGCCCCGAGGAGGAAAAGGATCAGATCTTCAGCCTCTCGACGATCTGCCCCTGCTGGAGATGGCGTGTTATGATCTCGTCCAGGTCTTCTCTATCTATATAGGTGTACCAGGTCCCCTCGGGATAGATCACCAACACCGGCCCATGGTCGCAGCGGTCCAGGCAGCCGGCATCGTTGATGCGGATCCGTCCCTTTCCATGGATGCCCAGTTCCTTGCAGCGCTTTTTCAGATAGCGGCGGGCGTTTT
>JALVNE010000295.1 GCA_027026755.1 Sedimenticola sp.
TGCTTAACATTTGGAGTCACCTCCGCCTGCCCGATGCTCGCTACTCGGTGGCTGACCTGCCTTGCCGAGGCGGGGTTCCCACCCGCTTGAACGATCGACCTTGCTCGGCCGCACACTCCGACCCCTTTGCAAACCCGCACCTGAACGCCGATCCCGGCACGATCATCGCGTTCCCGGGTGAAACATTGGAGCTAGCTTGATACCGAATCGACAAGGTCAGCCCGAATACAGGCCAGCACGCCATAATCGAGAACGCCGCCCAGGGCCTCATGCACCCTTCCCAGGCGGATATCCTCACCATCCTCCAGCATCAGTTCCCGCGCCTGGGCCAGCAACTCATCAGGAATATTGATGACTTCCGACAGCGCCACCAGCCCCTGCTCGATGCCTTTGGCAAGATGACTGAGAATGGTGGAAGTCTTCAGACCCCGGCGTTTGGCAATGTCCTCGGCACTCATGCCTAGGCGAAACAGATCCAGGGTTTCTTGCACCGTATCCGATACCCCGCCCGTCACCGGCACGGCCTCCAGAGGATAGTCCGCCAGCACATCGAGAAAATCCTGCCCATAGGCCTCCAGTTTTCGCTCCCCCACCCCTGAGATACGGCTCATCTGCGCCAGGGTTTGTGGCCGGTACTCCATCATGGCCATGAGAGTGGCGTCGTGGAAAATCACATAGGGCGGCACGCCCTGCTCCTGGGCCAGTTCCAGGCGCTTGCGCCGCAATGCTTCCCAGAGTTCCCCTTGCGCCCCCTGGAAGGAAGCCTTTTTCTTCTGCGGTTTGCGGGTATCTTCCTTGCGCAGCTGGCGCAGTTTCAGGGTTTGCTCTCCGCGCAGCAGGGGACGGCAGGATTCAGTGAGCCGCAATCCGCCATGGCCTTCCTGGTCCACGGCCAGATACCCCAGAGCGATCAACTGGCGGAACAGGCTGCGCCACTGGTTGCGGTCCAGTTCTTCGCCTATGCCAAAGGTACTGATCTGATGGTGGCCAAAACGCCGCATGCGTTCATTGTCCTTGCCCAATAGCACATCGATGAGATAGTTCACGCCAAAGCGCTGCCCCGTGTGATACACACAGGACAGGGCCTTCTGCGCCGCCACGGTACCATCCCAGGTTTCTGGCGGATTCAGGCAAATGTCACAGTTGCCGCAGGGCGCTGCCAGTTCATCCCCAAAATAAGCCAGCAGGGCCTGGCGGCGGCAGCTGGTCAGTTCACAATAACCGAGCATGCGTTCCAGTTTCTGCATCTCGATACGCTTGTGCAGCTCGTCGGCATCCGACTGCTCAACGAACTGGCGCAGGGTGATGACATCCTGCAGGTTGTAAAAAAGCAGGGCTTCCGCCGGCTCGCCGTCCCGCCCGGCCCGGCCTGTCTCCTGGTAATAGGCCTCCAGACTCTTGGGCAGGTTCATGTGCACCACGAAGCGCACATCAGGCTTGTCTATGCCCATGCCAAAAGCAATGGTAGCTACCATGACGATGCCGTCTTCGCGCAGGAAACGGTTCTGGTTGTCTGCCCTGTCCTGCGGGCTCATGCCCGCATGGTAAGGCAGCGCCTTTACGCCTTTGTCCCTCAGCCAGGCGGCTGTCTCCTCCACCTTGCGCCGGGACAGACAGTACACGATGCCGGCTTGCTCCGGATAATCCAGCTGAATGAAACGCAACAGGCGCTGACGCGCGTTGCTGCTGTCATCGCTCACCCGGTAGCGGATGTTGGGCCGGTCGAAGCCACTGACGAAATGATGAGCCTGCTCCAGGTTCAGGCGTTGAATGATCTCCCGGCGCGTCACCTCATCCGCCGTGGCCGTCAGGGCAACCCGGGGTACTTGTGGGAACTGTTCATGCAGGGCGGAAAGCTGGATATATTCCGGCCGGAAATCATGCCCCCACTGGGAAACGCAATGGGCCTCGTCGATGGCGAACAGGGCAATGTCGATTTGCTGCAGCAGGGACTGAAAGCCCGGCGTCATCAGGCGTTCCGGCGCCACATACAATAGCTGCAGTTCTCCATTGCGCAGCTGCTGCCGCAAATGGGCATCTTCTTCAGCAGACAGGGAAGAATTCAAAGCCCCTGCCGCAACCCCTACCTGGCGCAAGGCTTCCACCTGGTCCTGCATCAGGGCGATAAGAGGGGATATGACAATGCCCACGCCGGAACGGATCAGGGCGGGAATCTGATAGCAAAGGGACTTGCCGCCGCCCGTGGGCATCAGTACCAGGGCATCTTCTCCCTGAATCAGACAATCAATGATCTGCTGTTGTGACGGGCGAAAGCTGGAATAGCCGAAAACCTGTTGCAGAATACGCAACGACTCGTTGCTGGTGTTCATGGGACCTCAAATCATCCTTGATCTAAGGAACCTCTGATTGAATCCATGAACTCGCATCTTGCACTCCTCCGGTTCGATTACGGCGTTGAAGTTCTTGCTAATAGCTTGCTATTGGCTGCGAACTTCGCCTTGTACTCGAACCGGAGGAGCACAATCTGCGTCGTCCAGGATTCAACCAGAGGCTCCTTGGCGGCATTGTCTCCCGGATCGGCAGGTTTCAGCAAGGGCTGGCGCAGCTGTTCAAAGTCGCGTGGAGGAACATATTGCAACACGTCTTTTGCCTCCTTGTCCAAGACCACATCCAGTCCTTTGTCCGGATACAGCCAGTGTTGTTTCTTCCCGCCCGTTTCCGTGATCTTCTCCGCAGGCGGGCCAAAGCGCTTGATGACCACAGATTCTTCAAGATCAGTGCGCGGCAGATAGGTGAGTGCCACCACGGGCGTGGCGCGGGCCTTCTGCAGATCGTCTCCGGAAAGGGTGATCTTGCGCTTGCCTTCCGCCAGGGTGGAAATCCGCTCCCCCCGCTCATACATTTCCTGCAGCTGCGCGTTACTGAATCCCAGGGTGGCCACGATCTTGGCTTTCAGGCCGCTCAGGGTGACACTGTTGAAATAGGCTTCCACCACCCTTTCACCTTCATCGGTGGCAAACATGCTCACCTCGGAAGGCTCTTGAAACTGCTGCTCTACCTGATCCAGGGTGCTGCTTCCCAGATGAACACCAAATACCTGGCTGCTGCCATCGTCAAAGGTTTCGATCTGCCAGGGCAGATTGCGGTATTCCTCTGGCGGCTGTCCACCAGGCAGGAACAAGGCGGCGCCAATCAGCAACAGGGTTACGCCCAGTACCTTGAGAAATATGTGATCACCCATCACTGGATATCTCATCAGGTGGAGGAAACTTCTTCACCAGCCATTCCGGCACATCGCCGATACTCGCCTTGTGTACCGCATCGGATTCCATGATGATCAGCACCAGCACGGAGAACAGCGTGGGCAGCATGACCATGCCACCAATGGCATAGTGACCGGGCCGAAGATCCGTCACATTGCCACCCACGGAAGCCAGAATGACGGCAATCCCCAGTCCCATGAGGGCAATCATGCCGATGAAGAAACGGCTGCGCCGGGCGCAGAGCTGCCAGTGGCAGAACACGAACCAGGGATCACGCTTGCGGGAAATGGCTGCCCGCCACACCAGATAAGTCAATATGAGAATGGAAACAGCCGGCACGATGAGCAGCAACCAGGGTTCCTGCTTGGCCATGCCCAGCAGACCCACGAACACCAGGATGTGGTTGGTGATCAGGTTGATGAGAAAGAACTCGTGGGGATGACGGGCCTGCTTGCGCTGCTGTTCAGGTATGTTGTCGAAGATCATGTTATTTTCTGTATTCCCGCAGATAATGCCATTCGAACAGGCGCTTGGCCCAATGGAAGCCCGTAAAGGCTGGCGTGACGATGTTCCGCTTTTCCGTGCGATAAACCATCATCCCCGTGTCATAACTGTCGATAATGCACACCAGCTCAACCTTGAAGGTTTCCGAGGGCTGCCCGCCGTTCAATTCTGCCACCAGATTGGCCGCGGCGGTTTCGGCCTGGAGATCCGCCATGTGCGCCTGTTTCGGCATCCAGCCGGGTCCCGGATAGCTGCCGGAATCGCCCGCCACGTACACCTTGTCCTGGCCCTCTACCTGGCAGTAAGCGTTTGCTCTGAGCATGCCACCTTCGGAAAGGGGCAGTCCGCTGTCGGCGAACCAGCGGTTGCCCGTCATTCCGGGCATGAATATGGTCAGATCCGAGTGGAATTCACCGCCCTCGGTAATGACTTTGTCGGCTTCAAAGCCCTTCATCTTGTGGCCCAGGTGGGTTTTGATGTCCCGCTTCGCCATGGTGGACAAGATGCCTTGCACCGCTTTTTCGCCCAGGCGCTGACCGGGCTTTTCCGCGGGAGTAAAGAACACCAGCTCGAACTTATCCCGCCGCCCCTGCTTGCGCAGCCAACGGTCGATGCCGAACAGGAACTCGAACACAGGGCCACCGCGCATGGCGGAAGGCTCCTTGGGGTTGCTGGCAAAGCCAAAAGCGATGGTGCCTCCCTCCATGGCCGCCAGCCGGTCACGAATCTTCTCCGCCGCAGGAATCCCTTCGCAGGGGGTGATGGCATGTTCGATACCGGGAAGTTTCTTGATGAAGCGACCGCCGCTGGCAATGATCAGGCCGTCGTTTTCTATCTCACCATTGTCGGTGATCACCACGCGCCCGCCATCACGCAAGCCCTGGACATGACCCGCATGAAAGTTCACGCTCATGCGCCGGAAGAAACTGTCCAGCGGAAGGGTCAGATCCGCGCCGCTTCTCAGGCCCACGGGAATCCAGATCAGCCCCGGCAGGTAGACGAACTCGGCCTTGGGCGCAATCAGGTCTATCTGCAGGCCGGGATCCAGCTTACGCAGCTTCTGTACTGCAGTCAGGGCGCCAAAACCGGCGCCAATTACGGTAATTCGTGACATCAGGGTAAAATTCCTGTGTTATGTTCTTGTCGCACCCGCGAAAGGCGGATATGCACTCAATCACAGATATCCGTTCCTTCCGGGTAATGTAGTATTCTATCCGTTACACTATAACGATTCGCCAGTATTTTCATCCTGGTATGTGGGGGAATGTCTTCGCAGCCATGCTGCGTGGCGGTTGGCGCTGCCTCCCCCATGGTTTTTTTTCTCTTGGTTCAGTTAAGGAGCAGCTATGCAGACATCGGATACCACGCTGGTCGGCCGCATTACAGAAGTGTCTGGCGGTCAACTCATCGCCACCCTGCGCACCGAAGCCGAGGGTTTCGACCCCGTCGTCAAGATTGGCAACGAAACCCTGTCCGTGGGCCAGCTGGGCTCTCAGCTGCTCATCAAGCATCGCCACATAAACATCCTTGGACAGGTTTTGCGCATGTGGGAGGACCCGCCGGAAGAGTTTACCGGCAACAAGTCCCGGGAAAGCATGACTGCCAGCATTACAAAACTCTCACGCACGCGCTATGTACGCATTCTGCCACTGGGTGAAATCGACGAACATGGCACCTTCATTCGCGGGGTAAAGCAGTTCCCGGTCACTGGCGCGGAAGTCCACTTGGTCACCGCCAAACAGCTGGAAGTGCTGTTCGACCGTTTCCGCAGTGAAAACCTGGCCCTGGGCAAGCTTTCCAGCCGTGCGGAAATCGATGTGTTCCTGGATCCCAACCCCCTGTTCACCCGCCACCTGGCCATCCTGGGGCAGTCCGGTGCCGGTAAATCCTGGACCGTCACCAGTCTGCTGCAAAAAACCGTGAAGGTCATGCCCAAGGCGCATATCGTCATGCTGGACCTTCATGGTGAATACGGCTGGAGGGATGATGACGGCAGAATGCACAGCGCCTTTCCCGACGAAATCGTCCATCATGTGGATGCCAGGGAGCTGGAAATCCCCTACTGGCTGCTCACCTACGCGGAACTGGTGGATTTTCTCATCGACAAGACCGACCCCACCGCCACCCTGCAGATCGCCTATCTGCGGGACGTGCTCTACGCCTTGCGCAAGAAAGCCAATGCCCACCTGAACCTGGAACAGCTTTCCGTGGATTCCCCCGTCTATTTCTCCATCAAGGAACTGTATCTGCATTTCAAGCAGGCCAACGAGCAACAGCTGGATTTCGGCAAGACCAAGGGCACCCTGTATGGCGCATTCGACAACTTCCTGGTGCGCTTCCAGTCCATGTACAACGACAAGCGTTATGATTTCCTGCTGCGGCCCAAGAAACGCACCAGATCCGAACACCTGGAAGACCTGATGCGGGACTTCATCGGCCTGGGCGAGGAAAAGCGCCAGATCACGGTCATCGATCTCAGTCCCATTCCCTCGGACGTGCGCCCCATGGTTTCATCACAGATTGCGCGCCTGGCCTACGAATTCAACTACTGGAATCCCCGGCGCCGGGAGTTCCCCATCCTGCTGGTCTGCGAAGAAGCGCACCAGTACCTTCCCAAAGAAGGCGACCCAGCCCTGGCGGCGACCCGCAAGGCCATGGAGCGCATCGCCAAGGAAGGCCGGAAATACGGCGTGGCCCTGTGTGTCATCAGCCAGCGTCCCACGGAACTGTCGGAAACCGTGCTCGCCCAGTGTTCCAACTACCTGTGTCTGCGTATCTCCAACCCGGATGACCAGGCCTATGTGCGGGGCCTGATGCCAGAAGGCGAAGCGGACATGGCGGAAACCCTGGCCTCCCTGAGCCGGGGCGAGGTCCTGGCGGTGGGTGACGCCACTCCCCTCCCCACCCGGTTCCAGGTGGACGTGCCCAACCCCCCGCCGGCGAGCGCAGACGTCCCCCTGTCGAAAAGCTGGCGCACCGGCCCGGATGATCTGGACGTGGGCGATATCGTGCAGCACTGGTGGCAGCAGAAGCGGTAAACAAAAACACCCCGCATCATGCGGGGTGTTTTTGGATCAAAGACTCTTTCTACCACCAGTGCAGACCCAGCGCCTTCGACAGGAACACCGCCATCTGGGCTCTGGTAACATTGTCATCCGGGCAGAATTTGCTTCCGCCACAACCCCGGGTAATACCGCTGGCAGCCAGTGCCTCTATGCCCTGGAATGCCCAGTGATCCGTTGGAACATCGGTAAAACTTGCCGTAGCCGGGGCCGGGGAAACCTGTAGCCTGTACGCGGCGAATACTCCCCGGAATTTTGTATCAAAATCACCTGCCAACTGGATTCGCAGCATGTAGGTATTATGCGCATAATCTGCTGTAAGTGACGTGCTGGGATGGAGCACAAGATACAGGGGGTCGGCGTTTTGTCTCCCTGCCGTACTGATTCTTCCACGTTCAGTATACCCAACGTCCATCCAATCGCCCTCAATCAAGTAGAGCCCAACATCGTCGTCCGCATCATTGTCAATCACTTCAACACCAACAAACAACAACTCCGCGCCTTGCGGGACATCAACCGTACAATCAAACCAACTCGGGGATCCGGTTGTCGAATAACGCCAACCAAAGTTCTGGCCATAGGTATAATCCGAGTTTATAGGATCGCAATCGCTGCTCCAGGAAGTATGAAGATGAACACCGTTCGTGCCGAATTTCGGTTCGATCAGGTTCATTACTTCGTTTCGAGAGCTTAGTGATGTATTTTTCACCCGATCACCAGTCGCCAGCTCAGGATCATTTCCCTGATCGTCCAGTTGAGCTTGAACGGGAAGCCAGGCCAGGCTCAACGGCGCCAACAACATCATCGAAGACAACAATTTTTTCATTATTCCAGTTCTCCTACTATTTTGTTACTTTTGTCGACGAAACATTGCTTCATTGATTTGAAGCAAATTCCGCCCGTCTTCGGAGGGTGTCGCAAAAGGCGACTGGCTCCGCGATGCAGGGATGCATCGCCATTTTCGATGGCTGTAAGCCATTGAAAATGGAGGAATCGGAAAATCGCACTTTTCCCATTCCGAGTCGTGAAAGCCCAGGGAAGGGCTTCTACGACATCCTCCTTCGGGTAAGATGCATCACCAAAACACCATGTCTTCAGGCTCCTCGCTCTTCTTAGAATTTTTTGCACGCTCGTGCATCAGTATAACAACAAATACTAACAGAAAGACTGATCTCCCTCAGCCGGGGCAGGATTCTGGCGCACAGAACGCCTGAACCTGGATGTTGAAAAGGCAGTTTTTCAATGTCCTGCCAAACCTTTTGGCAGAAGTTCCTGTCAGGCGGTAGAATTCCTTTTTTCGCCCCACACGCAAAGACAAATAAACCCATGAGCGCCAATCTACTCGATGGCAAGGCCATTGCCGCCGATCTGCGAAACCACATCAAGACCGAAGTCGAGGCCATCACCACCAGCGGGCAGCGCCCGCCAGGGCTGGCGGTCATTCTGGTGGGCGACAATCCCGCCTCCCAGGTCTATGTGCGCAACAAGCAGAAAGCCTGCGAGGAAGTAGGATTCCTGTCTGAACTCATCCGCCTGGATGCCGGTGTTTCCCAGGATGAACTCTTGTCCCTTATCGACGAACTGAATCAGCGGGAGGAAATCGACGGCATCCTCGTCCAGCTTCCTTTGCCAAAACAGATCGACGAGGAAACCATCATCGAGCGCATCCTGCCCACCAAGGACGTGGATGGCTTTCATCCCTACAACGTGGGGCGTCTGGTGCTGCGCATGCCCCTGTTGCGCCCCTGTACCCCCAAGGGAGTGATGACCATGCTGGAGCGCACGGGCGTGGAGCTGGCGGGAAAGGATGCAGTCATCATCGGCCAATCCAACATCGTGGGCCGCCCCATGGCCCTGGAACTGCTCATGGCCCGCTGCACCATCACCGTCTGCCATAGCAAGACCAGGGACCTTGAAGGCAAGATCCGAGGGGCAGATATCGTCGTCGCCGCCGTGGGCCGCCCCAACTTCGTTCAGGGGGACTGGATCAAGCCCGGCGCCGTGGTCATCGACGTGGGCATCAACCGTCTGGATAACGGCAAGCTCTGTGGCGATGTGGATTTCGAGGCCGCAAGGGAAGTGGCGGGCTGGATCACCCCCGTGCCCGGTGGCGTCGGACCTATGACCATTGCCACTTTGCTGGAAAACACCCTGCAGGCGGCCAAGCTGCATCAGGTTTCGTAGGCCGGGTTGGACTGAAGTCCAACCTACAGACCCACACTGCCGGGTGATGCCCGGCTCATTGTTTAGCATCAGGAACCTATGGCTCAATACATCTTCACCATGAACCGCGTCAGCAAGACGGTGCCGCCCAAGCGGCAGATCCTGCGTGACATTTCCCTGTCCTTTTTTCCCGGCGCCAAGATTGGCGTGCTGGGCCTCAATGGCGCGGGCAAGTCCACCTTGCTGCGCATCATGGCCGGCATAGACAAGGACTACGACGGCGAGGCCCGTCCCCAGCCCGGCATCCGCGTGGGCTACCTGCCCCAGGAGCCGCAACTGGATGAAAGCAAGGACGTACGTGGCAATGTGGAAGAAGCCCTGGGCGAAGTCAAGGAAGCCATGGACGAGCTGGAAAAGGTCTATGCGGCCTATGCCGAGCCCGATGCCGATTTCGATGCCCTGGCCAAGCGCCAGGCGGAACTGGAGAACATCGTCCAGGCCGCGGACGGCCACCAGATGGAGCGCCAGCTGGAAGTGGCCGCCGATGCCTTGCGTCTGCCACCCTGGGATGCCGACGTGAGCAAGCTCTCCGGCGGTGAGCGCCGCCGCGTGGCCCTGTGCAAACTGCTGCTGTCCAAGCCCGACATGCTGCTGCTGGACGAGCCCACCAACCACCTGGATGCCGAGTCCATTGCCTGGCTGGAACGTTTCCTGCACGAATACAAGGGCACAGTGGTGGCCGTGACCCACGACCGCTATTTCCTGGACAACGTGGCGGGATGGATTCTGGAACTGGATCGCGGCCACGGCATTCCCTGGGAAGGCAATTACTCTTCCTGGCTGGAGCAGAAAGAAGCCCGCCTGGAACAGGAAGCCAAGGCAGAAGCCGCGCGCATCAAGGCCATGAAGAAGGAGCTGGAATGGGTACGCTCCAACCCCAAGGGGCGTCACGCCAAATCCAAGGCCCGCCTGCAGCGTTTCGAGGAGCTGCAGAGCCAGGAGTTCCAGAAACGCAACGAGACCAACGAGATCTACATCCCCCCCGGCCCGCGCCTGGGCGATCTGGTCATAGAAGCCAAGGGACTGAAGAAAGGCTATGGCGACCGCCTGCTGTTCGAGGATCTGGAATTCAACCTGCCTCCGGGCGGCATCGTGGGCATCATCGGCCCCAATGGCGCGGGCAAGACCACCCTGTTCCGCATGATCACCGGCCAGGAGACGCCGGACGATGGCGAGCTGCGCATTGGCCCCACGGTGCAGCTGGCCTATGTGGATCAGAGCCGCGATTCCCTGGACGACAGCAAAACGGTCTGGGAAGAAATATCCGACGGCCAGGACATCATCACCGTAGGCAACTTCCAGATGCAGTCACGGGCTTATGTCAGTCATTTCAATTTCCGCGGCTCCGACCAGCAGAAACGCGTGGGCGACCTGTCCGGCGGGGAACGCAACCGGGTGCACCTGGCCAAGCTGCTGCGTTCCGGCGGCAACGTGCTGCTTCTGGACGAACCCACCAACGACTTGGACGTGGAAACCCTGCGCGCCCTGGAAGAGGCCCTGCTTACCTTCCCGGGCTGCGCCGTGGTCATTTCTCATGACCGCTGGTTCCTGGATCGCATCGCCACCCATATTCTAGCTTTCGAGGGAGATTCCAAAGTGGTGTGGTTCGAGGGCAACTACGAAGACTACGAAGCCGATCGCAAGAAGCGCCTGGGTGACGCGGCGGAGCAGCCTCATCGCATCAAGTACAAGCGTATCGACGCCTGAGCGCCGGAACTGGCAGGGGTCGGAGTCAAATCACCTCAGGTGGTGGACTTACTGTAGGCCACCCTGATTTGACTCCGACCCCTGCCAGTTCCGGCGCTCAGGCGTCGATACGCTTGTACTTGATGCGATGAGGCTGCTCCGCCGCGTCACCCAGGCGCTTCTTGCGATCGGCTTCGTA
>JALVNE010000296.1 GCA_027026755.1 Sedimenticola sp.
CTGTGAGGGGCGTGACAACAATGTCGATAAGGTATGGATAGTGTGGCACTGATGGGAAACCAATCAGCAAACAGAGAAAACAAACGCATACCTAAGTTGGCAGAGGAATCCGTCTACTCGACCAAATTTCACTCAACTATTACAAGGAAGGGGATCAAGGGGTTCCATGCCATCGGATCTTCCCAACATCCTCCCCATTTGACTCCGATCCCGACCGCACATGCCACCGACATCCCTGACCAGGGACACTGCCAGCCTTGAAGTCAGTCATCGTCTGGAAAATTGAGGCCCACGCGCTTCCTGCGTTCTCCCGGTTCCAGGTTGTTGTTTTCCTCTTGGTCCTCATCCATGAGAATGCGGGTGGCGTCACCTTCCAGGTCTTCATACTGGCCCCGCTTGATGGCCCAGATGAGCACGCCCACGAACACCAGCCCGAAGAAGATCATGCCGGGAATGAGACTGTAGATGACGTCCATTATTGCCTTTTCTCTGATTTGAACAGGGTCCGGATACGCGCCGCGTTTCCGATGACCAGCAGGGAGCTGATGGGCATGGAGATGGCGGCGATCAGGGGGGTGATCATGGCCGACATGGCCAGGGGCACCATGATGATATTGTAGGCGAAAGAGATCATGATGTTCTGGCGAATGGTGCGCAGGGTGCGCCGTGACAGGGCCACCGCCAGGTGAATCTTGTGCAGTTCGTCGCTCATGAGCACGATGTCCGCACTCTCCACGGACACATCGGTGCCCGAGCCGATGGCGATGCCCACGTCGGCACGGATCAGGGCCGGAGCATCGTTGATGCCGTCACCCACCATGGCGACGGTTTTCCCCTGTTCCTGCAGCCGGGATATCACCTTGTCCTTGTCTTCAGGCAGCACCTCGGCAATGACTTCCATGCCGCCCAGTTGACGCGCCACGGCTTCGGCGACCCGTTTCCGGTCGCCGGACAGCAGGGTCAGGGAGATGCCCTGGCGGCGCAGGGATTCGATCAGCGCCTGGGCATCAGGGCGCAGACGGTCGGCCACGCCAATGATGCCGGCGTGCCGGCCGTCGATGGCCACATGAATGGCGGACACGGCCTGTTCCTCGATGTCCCGGGCGCGGGCGGCCAGCTCTGCATCTTCTGCGATGCCATGCTCAGCCAGCCAGCCCGTGTTGCCGATGAGGATCTCGTGTTCGCCTGCCCGGGCGCGGATGCCCAGGCCGGCTTTGCTGGTGAAGCCTTCTGTCTGCAGATCCCGATAAGGCAGATTGCGCTCCCTGGCCGCCTGGGTGATGGCCTGGCCGATGCTGTGTTCCGAGAGCTTTTCCGCAGCGGCGGCCAGGGTGAGCAGCTCGTTCTGATCGGTATCCTGGGTGATGATGTCCGTTACCTGCATCTTTCCCAAGGTGAGGGTGCCGGTCTTGTCGAACACGAAATGATCCACATGGGACAGGGTTTCCAGCACGGCGCCATTTTTTACCAGGATGCCATGCCGTGCGCCCTGGCCGGAGGCCACGGCAATGGCCATGGGGGTGGCCAGGCCGAAGGCGCAGGGGCAGGTGATGATGAGTACCGAGGTGGCCGCCATCAGGGCCAGTTCGAAATCCTTATGGACCCAGATGAAGAAAGTGGCCGTGGCCAGGCTGAGGGTGGCCACTACGAACCAGGGCACGATACGGTCCGCGGTGCACTGTATGGGTGCCTTGGAGGCCTGGGCTTCCTCTACCAGTTGGATAATGCGTCCCAGGGCAGTGTTGGCCAGAGTGCCCGTCACTTCGATTACCAGGCTGCCTTCGGTATTGACCGTGCCCGCGGATACCTTGTCGCCCGGCTGCTTGCGCACGGGGGTGGACTCGCCGCTGAGCATGGCCTCGTCCACCTGGCTTTCACCTTCCAGGACGATGCCGTCCACGGGGATTTTGGCGCCGGGCTTGACCATGACCTTGTTGCCCACCTGGACCCGCCGGATGGGCACGGTTTTTTCTTCGCCATCCTGCAGCACCAGGGCGACCCGGGGTTGCAGATCCAGCAGCCGCTGGGTGGCGGCCACGGCATGACGCTTGGAGACACCTTCCAGGTGCCTGCCGATGAGAATCACGAATATGAAATTCACCACGGTGTCGAAATACACCTGATGATCCGGCAGGTCGCCAAAAGTCACCCAGGAGGAATAGGCCCAGGTGACGAGCGCGCCCAGGGCAATAGGCAGATCCATGCCCAGGTGTCCCGTACGCAGGCTGGTCCAGGCGCCCTTGAGGAAGGGCCAGCCGGAATAGAACAGGGTAGGGGTGGCCAGGGCAAAGCCCACCCAGTGAAACAGGCTGCGGTACTCGCCCTGGTCGGCTCCCGCATACAGGGCAATGGACACCCACAGCAGGTTCATCATGGCGAAGCCGGCGAAGGTGATGCGGAACAGCAGATCCCGGGTCTGCTTTTTCAGGACGCCTTCGGCGGCTTCGGGGTCGAAAGGCGTAGCGGCATAACCCACCCGGGCCAGGGCTGCGAGAATTTCGGACAGCTTGATGTGCTGGTTGTCCCAGCGCAGCAACAGACGCCTGGCCGACAGGTTGACCCGGGCAGACAGCACACCCGGCAGTTTGTTCAGGGTGTGCTCGATGAGCCAGACACAGGCGGCACAGTGAATTCCTTCCACCAGGAGGTGGATTTCCCGTACCTGTCCATCGGACCGAACGAACTCGGCCTGGACTTCCTCCAGGTCGTAAAGTCCCAGGTCATCAGGCGGTGGGGGAGGGGGCTCCAGCAGGGTGCCTTCAGGCGTGCGCTGGTAGAAGCCTTCCATGCCCGCGGCATAAATGGCCTCGCAAACCGACTGACAGCCGAAGCAGCAGAAATGCCGCTCCTGGCCGTCGATTTCAGCAGTGAAATCCTGCTCAGGAAGTGGCAGGTCGCAATGAAAGCAGCCAGCGTCCCGGTGATCCGTCATGGGTTGGCGGCAAGTACCGAAATACGCCGGGTGAATTTCAGGTGGTCATCGCCCTTGAACAGGGTGGCGCTGAGATCCCAGATGCCTTTCAGGGGAAAGGTGATTTCCACGCTGTAAACCCCGGGGGCGATTTCCTGCATCACAGCGTCGAAATCGGCGTTCATGTCACTGGGCCGGTAAGCGTGGAGCAGGGCCTTGTCACCATCGATGGCGATGCCGTTGGTATCCACGATATTGAAGGTGTAACGCACCGGCTCGCCGGCAATCGGCTTGTGTACTGAATCAAGTTTCATCTGCCAGCCGAGACGCTCACGGGTCAGTTGCTGCTCCAGGAAATGCTGCTCCTGGTCCCGGCCCTTCTCGTAATAATTCTTTTCAACCAGGCCGGGGTTGGTCATCACCGCGGTGACGATGAAACCCACATTCACCGCCAACACCAGCAGGATGCCGGCGATCCAGCCCAGTACCCAAGGGTTGCGGAATGCCTCCTTGCTGTCCTGGGAAAATCTTGGTTTCTTGTTTTCGGTCATGCTGGTCATGATAGCTCAAGTTACTTTGGGGCAAACATTGTGAGGGGTCAGAGTCAAATCCAGGCAGGGCATCAATAAACAAACAATTTAACCTGATTTGACTCTGACCCCTGACATTCAGGTATTACTTAGGGGCAAAGAACATGCTTTCATAGGATGAGGTCTGGGTCGGATCATCCTGGTTCACGATCTTGAAGATGATCGGCGTCCGTTCGGACTTGATGTTTTCCGCCGGCGCGTTGATGAAGACGATATAGGAACCGGTATTTCCCTTTTTCGCAATGACAGGCTTTTCCGCGCCTTTGACGATCATCCCCTCGATGCCTTCAGCCGTTATCTTTACGGGGATATCTTTGGCCGTCTTGTTCAGCACTTTGACATCATACTTGTTCTGAATGCTTCCATCGCTGCGTTGCACGAACAGGGGAGAACGACCGTGCAATACCTTGACCTCGATAGCGCCCAAATGGGTGATGCCATAAATGATGCCGCCAAGAGCCAGGGTGAGAATTGTCAGGTAAATCAGTACCCTTGGACGCTTGAACAGGGGCAGCTGTTCCTTACCTTCCATTTCATCCATGGAGGCGTAGCGAATCAGCCCCTTGGGGCGGCCGATTTTCTCCATGACGGCATCACAGGCATCCATGCACAGAGCGCAGGTAATGCAGCCCTCCTGTTGTCCCATGCGGATATCGATACCCGTCGGGCATACGGCGATACACTGCTTGCAGTCAATGCAATCACCGTTGCCTTCCACCAATTGGCCTTTTTTCAGGCGGCCACGGGGTTCGCCCCGATTGTAGTCATAGGTGGGGAGTATGGTTTCCTTGTCGTACATGACGCCCTGAATCCGGGCATAAGGGCAGAGCCAGAAGCAGGCTTGCTCCCGTAGTTTGCCGGCAAGCACCATTGTCCCTGCGGTGAACAAGGCAATCACGCCATAGGCGGTGCTGCTGGCCTGTCCGGTGAAGATGTCGTGCCACAACTGCCTGGCATCGGTGAACCAGGAGACAAAACTGATGCCTGTAAGCACCGAGATCAACAACCAGATAAAATACTTCAGTGCCTTCTTGCGAATCTTCTCTCCTGTCCAGGGGCCGGCATCCAGCTTGCGCCGTTTTGCCGGGACGCCTTCGATCTTGTCTTCCAGCCAGATAAACAAATCCGTCCAGGCGGTCTGGAAACAGAAGAAACCGCAATATACCCGGCCAGCGATGGAGGTGACTGCCGCCAGCAACATGGCGAAGAATAGCAGCACCAGGGCCAGCATCCAAACATCCTGGGGCAAAACCGTCACGCCGAAAATATGAAATTGGCGCCCGGGAATGTCGAACAGCACGGCCTGATGGCCATTCCAGCGCAGGAAGGGGCCAATGAACAAAATCAACCAGATACTGTGGGTGATCCATTTCAAACGGCGCCACTTTCCCGACGCTTTCTTGGGGTGGATCTTTTCTTCGCCGGTATTGACGTGCCAGTTGGCCGCTTCTGCGTAAATATCGTCGGAATATTTTGCCTTCTGTTCGGTGGATGTTGCTGATTCTGACACGCTGCTCTCCTCAGTTCATCTGCTAATGAACTCGCTGTTCAATGGGGTTGAATTCTGCCATGCAGTTTTATTGCTGTCAGTGATAAATCACAATTTTTGTAGGAATTACAGGGTTTTGCAATGAAAACAGGGGAGCTGTAAAGCTCCCCTGTTCCCACTGTACGAGCGGTTGTCC
This sequence comes from Sedimenticola sp., assembly GCA_027026755.1. Classification (GTDB taxonomy): domain Bacteria; phylum Pseudomonadota; class Gammaproteobacteria; order Chromatiales; family Chromatiaceae; genus Thiolapillus. The sequence continues at coordinate 5,187 of JALVNE010000296.1, forward strand.
TCAGTCGTCGGATTTGGTTTCCTTCATCAGCTTGCTGACTTTCCAACCGAGGAAGGCCACGATGACAACGGCAATGCCAACCGAGAGATAGGATGCTATGGCTACCCAATCTGACATGATATTTCCTCCCTATGACTTGAATCTGGAGCAGTGCCCGGAAGCTGGGCTTCCGGGCACCGAGTTACAGCTTACTGACCACCGCCGAGCTGGTGGACATACACGGCAAGCTTCTTGATCTGGGTGTCGGTCAGACGCCCCTTCCAGGAAGGCATTTCCGCATTGCGGGTTTTGGGATCACTGGGATCATTTACACCATGCTTGATGGTGTATTTGATGGATGCCAGTTGATCCTTGGCCTTGAAGCGCCAGATCTTGTCGGTGAGGTTGGCGGAGCCGAGAGCGGCCATGCCTTTGCCGTCAGGCCCATGACAGCCAATGCAGCCCTTGGCGGCATACAGCGGCTCCTTGGTCACGGTACCGTTGTAGATGGCGTTGGCCAGCTTGTCGATTTCTGCTTCGGTCAACTGGTTGCCACCCATCTTGGGCATCATGCCCTTGCGACCCATGGTGATGGTCTGCTCGATGTTTTCGATGGTGCCACCATAGAGCCAGTCGTCATCCACCAGGGCAGGGAAGCCGGGGTTGCCGGCGCCACCGCTACCGTGACAGGCCGCGCAATTGTCACCGTACAGCACCTTGGCGGAACGAACCACATAATTTTTCAGTTCATTGTCCGCCAGGATGGCTGCGGCGCTCATGCCAGGCAGCTTGTTTTCATACTTGGCGCGCACATCCTGTACTTCCTTCATGTCTTTCTTGAACTCGCTGATGGAGGTCCAGCCGGCCATGCCTTTTGTATGGCTGCTGATCAGAGGCCATGTCGGGTAATAAAGGGAGTACAGCACTATCAGGATCCAGCTGGCGTGCAGTCCAAGCATCCACCATTTGGGTGGTGGGTTGGTCAGTTCCGCCAGGGTTTCGTCCCAGACGTGCCCGGTGGTCTGACCGTAACGGTTCTTATCTTCACTCATGATTGTTTCTCCGAGTCCGTATTCTCTTCGTCAAACGGAATGTTCCGTTGTGATTCAAGGCGTTCTTTGTTCTTTGGATTGAACACATAGGAGTAGATCCACACCATGGCCAGGAATGCCCCTACCGTCAGGATCAGGCCGATCCAGTCATGCAGGGTCATCGCTGCCCAGTTGGTATGGAAGTATTCCTTGAGATTATTCACGATAATCCACGCCTTCTTTGAACTTGACCATGGTACCCAGTGACTGCAGGTAGGCAATCAGGGCGTCCACTTCGCGTGTGCCGTTCACCGTTTTGGCTTCGGCGATATCGGCATCCGTATAGGGCACACCAATCATGCGCAGCCCTTCCATGTGCCCCTTGAGTGCTTCGCCGTCAACGGTGTTTTCGGCCAGCCAGGGGTAGTTGGGCATAACGGATTCCGGAACCACGGAGCGGGGCGCCATCAGATGCTGGAAGTGCCATTCGTTGGAGTACTTGCCACCAACCCGCGCCAGATCGGGACCGGTACGCTTGGAGCCCCACTGGAAGGGGTGGTCGTACATGGACTCGGAAGCCAGTGAGTAATGACCATAACGCTCGGCTTCATCCCGGAACGGACGAATCATCTGTGAGTGACACAGATAGCAGCCTTCACGCTGATAGATATCACGACCGGCCAGTTCCAGCGCAGTGTAAGGGCGTACGCCATCGCCGGGCTTCCAGTTGCCCTTGATGGGCTTGCGCTCGGCGGCAGGCACATTGCCCTGCCAGACGATCTCGGGGTGCTTGTTGTGCTCCATGGTTTCGTCCAGGTAGAACAAAGGAACGATCTCCACCAGGCCACCCACGGACAGAAGCACCAGGAGCAGGACGAACATGACGAACACATTGCGTTCCGCCGAGTCCTGCAGTTTGGTTGAATAAATTTTATCAGCCATTGTTAGATTCTCCTGTTTATCCGGTTAAGCCGCGCTGGCTGCAGCAGCAGTGCTGCGCTGAGCGGATGCCTGACGAACGGTCATGATGACGTTGTACAGCATGATGACGCCACCAACCCAGAAGATCATGCCGCCGATGGCGCGCATGGCGTAGTAGGGGTGCATGGCCGCGACAGATTCGGCAAAGGTGTAGGTCAGGGTGCCGAACTCGTCATAGTCACGCCACATCAGGCCTTGCATGATGCCGGATACCCACATGGCGGTGATGTACACAACTGTGCCGATGGTGGAGGTCCAGAAGTGGACGTTGACCAGTTTGGCGGAATACATCTTGGTGTTCCACAGCTTCTCTACCAGGTGGTACAGCGCACCCGCGGAAACCATGGCAACCCAGCCCAGAGCGCCAGAGTGTACATGGCCTACGGTCCAGTCAGTGTAGTGAGACAGCGCATTAACGGTCTTGGAAGACATGACCGGCCCTTCGAAGGTGGACATGGCGTAGAAGGCCAGGGACATGATCATGAAACGCAGGATGTAGTCGGTGCGCAGCTTGTCCCAGGCGCCAGACAGGGTCATCATGCCGTTGATGGCGCCACCCCAGGAGGGGATGATCATGGCCAGGGAAACGGCAGCGCCCAGAGAGCCAGTCCAGTCAGGCAGGGCGGTGTACTGCAGGTGGTGAGCACCCAGCCATACATAACCAAACATCAGCGCCCAGAAGTGCAGCACGGACAGACGGTAGGAGAATACCGGGCGATTGGCCTGCTTGGGCACGAAGTAGTACATGATGCCCAGGAAGCCGGCAGTCAGATAGAAACCAACCGCATTATGTCCCCACCACCACTGAATCATGGCGTCCTGGACGCCAGAGAACAGGGAGTAGGACTTGAACAGGCTGACAGGAATTGCCAGGCTGTTGACCACATGCAGGTAGGTGATCATCACGATCATGCCCATGAAGAACCAGTTGGACACATAGATGTGGCTGGTCTTGCGCTTGGCCACGGTCATGATGAAATTCAATCCAAAGGCCAGCCAGACCACGGCAATGGCCAGGTCGATGGGCCATTCCAGTTCGGCATACTCTTTGGATTGGTTGATACCCAGGGGCAGGGTGATGACTGCCGCCACGATGATCAGGTTCCAGCCCCAGAAGACGAACCAAGCCAGCTTGTTGCTCCACAGGGAGGTGCTGCCGGTACGCTGGACGCTGTAGAACCCGGTGGCAAACAGGGTGCACCCGCCGAAAGCAAAAATCACGGCGTTGGTATGCAGGGGACGCAGACGACCAAAGGTGATCTCGGCGATGTCGAAGTTCAGGAACGGCCAGGCCAGTTCCGATGCGATGTAGGTGCCCACCAGGGTACCCACGACCAGATAGACGACGGCCATGATGGCGAACCATCGGACCACGTCATAGTTATATTTCGTTTCTTCCACGAAAACCTCCCAATTCAGATTTCGAAAAAAACAACCCAGAAGCTTGACTATATTCAGACGGAACGCCTTTTTTGTACGCAGAGAGGAGGTATGCTGGATGGCACGCCCCGGAACTGCTTCACAAAAAAGGTTCCCGATCGGCGTGATTATACAAAGATTAGGAGGCCGTTATATGAGAAATGTCAGTTTTTTTGGTGAAAATTGATTTTCATCAGGTCGCTACAAAAAAAGCTGATAGATCAAGGTGTTTTTGGCAATGGCATTATGTAGGTATAGAAAATAATTATCGCACACGGAGCAAAGCCGAGAGCGCGGCATCGTCCAGAATGGCGATATTTTTTGCACGAATATTGATCAGCCCTTGGCCGTGCAGGTTTTTCAGGGTGCGAATGACGGTTTCCATGGCCAGCCCCAGGTAGTCGGCAATGGCTTCCCGGGACATGGGCAGGCGGAATTTGTCGGCGGCGAAGCCGTGGGCCTCGAAGCGGCCCGCCAAGTTGAGCAGAAAGGCGGCCACGCGCTGTTCCGCCGTCTGAAGGCCCGTCAGGGAGCGTTCCCACTGCAGTTGGCGTGCATGAATGGCCGCCGCGCCCAGCAGGTAGGACTGGACCCGTATCAGCTCGTCCTTGCCCAGGGTTTCTTCCATGAGGAGAAAATCCAGTTGACACACGGATCCTTGTTCCAGTACCCGGGTGGTGTGATTGCATTTGCGCTGGCCGATGTTCTCGATGCCGGCCAGCTCACCGGGCAGGTAGAATCCCATGACCTGACTTCTGCGGCCAAGGATGGTCCCACTGCTGATACAAGCGCCGGAATGGATGAGATAGAGATAACGGAAGTCGTCCCCCTCCCGGTAGAGGAGTTCATTCTTGGCCACGGGATGGTCGCGTAACACCAGACGATTGAGGGAACTGCAGTCCGGCGTTTCCAGGCCGAGCACCCTGGCGGTCTGGTACAGCGCGCAATTATGGCAGGCAACGGAGCTGCCGACGTTAAGTTCCATGGTCATTCAACCCATCCGGAAATCAAATGAGCGCAGGTCATAAAGGGCGTTGCAACTGGTCCAGGCAGCCGTTCTGTTCCGAAAGCAGTTTGAACAGCTGATCCATGTCCAGGATCTTGATGTGCTTGCGATCCACGTCCAGGATTTTTTCCTCCTGAAAATGGGTGAACAAGCGGCTCACGGTTTCCAGCGCCAGTCCGAGATAGGAGCCAATTTCCCGCCGGGACATGCTCAGGTTGAATTCCGTGGCCGAAAACCCGTAGCTGTGAAAACGAATGGACAGACTGAGCAGGAAGGCGGCAAGCCGTTCTTCCGCGGTACTCTTGCTCAGCAGCACCATGAGACCGGTTTCCTTGGAGATTTCCTTGCTCATGAGGCGAAACATCTGGTGCTGCAGGTTGGGGATGGTGGCGGTGAGTTCCTCCAGGCGGGAAAAGGGCACTTCACAAACGGCTGTGGTTTCCAGGGCCTTGGCGGAACAGATGTGCTTGCCGGTTTCGATGCCGTCCAGTCCCACGACCTCTCCGGGAAGATGAAAACCCACCACCTGTTCTGTGCCATTGGGACACTGGGTATAACTCTTGATGGTGCCACTCTTCACCACGAAGATGCTGCCGAAGCTGTTTCCGGTCTGAAAAATGTGGTTGCCCCTATGCAGGGGACGGTTGCGCTGCACGATGGAGTCCAGCTTTTCGATGTCATTGTTTTCCAGGCCCAGGGGCAAACAGAGCTTTGCCAGGCCGCAGTTCTTGCAGGCGGTCTTGAGCTTTTCCAGGGAAACAACCTTAGTTTGTGGCAACGTCGTTCTCGATGTGGGATGGCGGGTTGATCTTTATATATTTTGAATGTAAACCTGATCCATATCAACACTTGACGCCATAAACAGCCGTGTGCATGTAAGGGATTGGTATTGAACTTGCACAATTAAAGCCATCGACGGCAGGCGCCGATGGCTTTGGCTGGCAGTCCATGCATTGTCAGATTGCAGGACTGGGCGATGGTATCATTTGGAGGGCGCCGGGGGCGCTGCCTTGGGGCCGGGACCTGGGCCATAACCGGGACCTGGGCCATAACCGGGACCTGGGCCGTAGCCGGGACCTGGGCCATAGCCGGGACCATAGCCATAAGGAGGGTAACCGTAGGGTCTGTAGCCGTAGTAATTGTTATAGCGGTTGTAACCACGACCATAACCGCTGCCGCTGCCGCGACCGCTGAAGCCCATGTTGAAATCGGCGTCGCCGCTGCCGTCACCCATCCAGTCGCCCATGTCGTCCCAGTTGTTGTAACCGCCACGGTTGCCCCAGGGGCCGCCCCACCAGGCGCTGGCGCTGGACATGGTGAGGATGGCAGCGCTGGCAATGGCGGCTGCGCCCAGTGTTTTTACTCGTTTTTGCATGTGGAAACTCCTTTGATGTTCACAATGGTTATGTGGCCTCCCCAAGGGGGAGCCGTTACAGCGCAAGAATCAGCGCGGAGGGCTGTGGGCCGGCATTGACTTTGCCCGTAATTCCGAGCAGGAAACCGGTGTCGGTTCACAATCGACCGAACCTGCCTGTAAGGTGCAAGGTTTGCTGTAGTTATTCTTGCAACGGCAAACAAATATAGAGCAGCCAACGCAATAGCGCCAGTTTTATTTGTCACGGAAAGCTTGGCCGGGCCGGCTTGTCATGCGCGTGAGACGATGCCGGCAGCGTTTCGGTGCGGGGGAATTTCATTGAGAGCCTGTTTCTCCTCTGATAAAATGCCTTTCCGTCCGTTGGCTTCCCCGATCACCGAATCTCAGGTCTGATGACAAAATATATCTTCATTACGGGCGGTGTCGTATCCTCCCTTGGCAAGGGCATTGCGTCCGCTTCCCTGGGCGCCCTGCTCGAAGCGCGGGGCCTGAGAGTCACCATGCTCAAGCTCGATCCCTATATCAATGTGGATCCGGGCACCATGAGTCCTTTTCAGCATGGCGAGGTCTTCGTCACCGAAGATGGCGCGGAAACGGATCTGGACCTGGGGCACTACGAACGCTTCGTCAATACCACCATGGGGAAGCACAACAACTTCACCAGCGGCCAGGTGTATGAAAGCGTCATCCGCAAGGAAAGGCGGGGAGATTATCTGGGGGGCACGGTGCAGGTTATTCCCCATATCACGGATGAAATCAAACGCCAGATCCGCCTGGGAGCGGACGATTACGATGTGGCCATGGTGGAGATCGGCGGCACCGTGGGAGATATCGAATCCCTGCCTTTCATGGAGGCCATCCGCCAGATGGGCGTGGAGCTGGGAAAGGAAAACGCCTTGTTCATGCACCTGACCCTGGTGCCCTATATCCCGACCTCCGGCGAGATCAAGACCAAGCCCACCCAGCATTCCGTAAAGGAGCTGCGCTCCATCGGTATTCAGCCGGACGTGCTGTTGTGCCGCGCTGACCGTCCCCTGCCGGACGCGGAAAGGCGCAAGATCGCCCTGTTCACCAACGTTCAGGAGCGGGCTGTCATTTCCGCCGTGGATGCCGATACCATCTACCGTATTCCCCTGTTGCTGCATGAACAGGGCCTGGACCAGATCGTGGTGGAACAGCTCAAACTGGATGTGCCGCCAGCGGATCTTTCCGAATGGGAGAAGGTCGTGGATGGCCTGTTCAATACCAGCCGGGAAGTGGATATTGCCATGGTGGGCAAGTATGTGGACCTTACCGAGTCCTACAAGTCTCTGAATGAAGCCCTGATCCACGCCGGCATACAGACGGACTCCAAGGTCAACATCCATTACTTCGATTCGGAAGATTTCGAAGCTGGAGATCTCAGCGCCCTGGCGGACATGGACGCCATCCTGGTGCCTGGCGGTTTCGGCAACCGGGGCGTGGAAGGCAAGATTGCCGCTGTGCGCTATGCCCGGGAGCAGGGGATTCCCTACCTGGGCATCTGCCTGGGCATGCAGGTGGCGGTCATCGAGTATGCGCGGGATGTTGCCGGCCTCAAGGACGCCCACAGCACCGAGTTCGACAAGAATACCCCGGCGCCCGTCATCGCGCTGATCACCGAGTGGCTGGAGAAGGACGGTTCAGTAGTGCAGCGGGACGAGCGTTCCGACCTGGGGGGCACCATGCGGCTGGGGGGCCAGGAATGCATCCTTGCCGAAGGTTCACTGGCACACAAGCTGTATGGCAGGGAGCGTATCATCGAGCGTCATCGTCACCGTTACGAATTCAACAACCAATATGGGGAGCTGCTGCAGGAGAAAGGTCTGCGCATCACCGGGACTTCGGCCGACGGCACCCTGGCGGAAATCGTTGAACTGCCGGATCATCCCTGGTTCCTGGCCTGCCAGTTCCATCCCGAATTCACTTCCACGCCGCGTTATGGTCATCCCCTGTTCACCGGCTTCATCGAAGCCGCGCTGGAACACCAGCAAAAGGAAACCGCTGGCTGATGGAACTTTGCGGCTTCGAAGTGGGTCTGGACCGGCCCCTGTTTCTCATTGCCGGTACCTGCGTGGTGGAGGGCTTGCAGTCCGCCATGGACACGGCGGGCGCGCTGAAAGAGATGACCGCCGAGTTGGGCATGCCTCTGATCTACAAATCCTCTTTCGACAAGGCCAATCGTTCGTCCCATGAGAGTTTCCGTGGCCCTGGCCTGGAAGAAGGCCTGAAAGTGCTGGAGGCGGTGAAAAGGGAACTGAACCTTCCTCTGCTTACGGATGTCCATGAAGACACGCCCCTGGACGAGGTGGCAGCCGTGGTGGATGTGCTGCAGACGCCAGCCTTTCTTTGTCGCCAGACCAACTTCATTCAGCGGGTGGCGGCCCAGGGCAGGCCGGTGAACATCAAGAAAGGTCAGTTTCTCGCGCCCTGGGATATGGTCAACGTCGTGGAGAAGGCCCGGGCCGTAGGCAATGAACAGATTATGGTATGCGAGCGGGGCGTATCCTTTGGTTACAACACCCTGATCTCCGATATGCGCGGCCTGGCGGTCATGCGTGACACCGGCTGCCCGGTGGTATTCGACGCCACCCACTCGGTGCAGCAGCCGGGAGGGCTGGGCAAGTCTTCCGGTGGACAAAGGGAATTCGTTCCCGTGCTGGCGCGTGCCGCGGTAGCCGCGGGCGTTTCCGGCTTGTTCATGGAAACCCATGAAAACCCGGAAAAAGCCTTGAGCGATGGGCCCAATTCATGGCCTTTGGGAAAAATGCGTGAACTGCTGGAGACGCTGCTGGAAATCGACGCGCTGGTCAAACAGCGGGGATTTATCGAAGGGTAGGTCGGGCTTCAGCCCGACAACCGCTGCTGCCGAGGAGCAATATTGGTCGGGGTCGGAGTCAAATGGGGAGGATGTCGGGAAGACCCGATGGCATGGAACAGTTTGATTCCGTTCCTGGTAACGATGTGAGTGGAATTTGACTCCGACCCCTTTTATGTGGCGACCAACGAATTTTATTGCAACAAGAAAATCTATCTGGAGACGACAAGATGTCGGAAATTATCAGCGTAAGAGCCCGGGAAATCCTAGATTCCCGTGGCAATCCCACCATCGAAGCCGATGTATATACCGCCGATGGCGCCATGGGCCGGGCGGTGGCGCCTTCCGGGGCGTCCACCGGTTCCCGCGAGGCTCTGGAATTGCGTGATGGTGACGCCAGCCGCTATGGCGGCAAGGGCGTGCTCAAAGCCGTGGAGAACGTAAACACCCTGATCCGGGACGCCGTGAGTGGCATGGACGTGGCCGACCAGGCCGCCCTGGACGCACGCATGATCGAGCTGGACGGCACTGACAACAAGTCCCGGCTGGGTGCAAATGCGATTCTGTCGGTGTCTCTGGCGGCGGCCCATGCCGCTGCCCAGGAAAACGAACAGCCTTTGTACGAATACCTTGGCGGCAGCGACATGCGTTTGCCGGTGCCCATGATGAATATCATCAACGGCGGCGCTCATGCGGACAACAGCGTGGATCTGCAGGAATTCATGATCCTGCCCGTGGGCGCGCCTTCCATCCGCGAGGCCGTGCGTTACGGCGCGGAAGTCTTCCATGCTCTGAAATCCGTGCTGGGCAAGCGTGGCCTGGCCACCACCGTGGGCGACGAAGGCGGTTTTGCGCCCAATCTCAGCTCCAACGAGGAAGCCATCGAGGTCATCCTCGAAGCGATAGAAAAGGCCGGCTACAAGGCAGGCCAGGATATCTATCTGGGCCTGGACGCGGCCAGTTCCGAGTTTTACAGGGATGGCCGCTACCATCTGGATTCAGAAAACCGCAGCTTCGATTCTGCCGGTTTCTCCGAGTACCTGGCCAACTGGGTGCGCCAGTATCCCATCATCTCCATCGAGGACGGCATGGACGAGAGCGACTGGGACGGCTGGAAACTGCACACGGAAATGCTGGGTGACAAGGTGCAGCTGGTTGGAGACGACCTGTTCGTCACCAATACCAGGATTCTCCAGGAGGGCATAGACAAGGGGGTGGCCAACTCCATCCTCATCAAGTTCAACCAGATCGGCACTCTCACGGAAACCCTGCAGGCCATCGAAATGGCCAAGGCCGCCGGCTATTCCGCGGTGATTTCCCATCGCTCCGGCGAGACCGAGGACACCACCATTGCCGATCTGGCCGTCGCCACGGCCACAGGCCAGATCAAGACCGGCTCTCTGTCACGCTCCGACCGGGTGGCCAAGTACAACCAGCTCATGCGCATCGAGGACCAGCTGGGTGACGCGGCAGTCTATGCCGGGAAGGATGCCTTTCCCTTGAACTGATTCTCATGCCCTGGTATTTCCGTCTGCTGTTTACTGTCCTGCTGGTCATGTTCTTCGTGCTCCAGTACCGTCTCTGGGTGGGGCAGGGCAGCCGGGCGGAAGTGTATCGCCTCGAACGGCAGATCGAGCGCCAGCAGGACCGCCTTACGGAGATGCGCGAGCGCAACGAAAAGCTGCGCGCCGAGGTGCAGAGCCTGAAAAACGGTCTCGAGGCCGTGGAGGCCAGGGCGCGGCTGGATTTGGGCATGATCAAGGAGGGGGAAACCTTCTACCAGGTCATCGAAGCCGATGACGCGGCCCCGCCAGCCAGATGAGCTATGTGGCAGTAGTTCCCGCCGCGGGCGCCGGCCGGCGCATGGGGACGGATATTCCCAAGCAGTATCTCCAGATACATGGCAAGGCCGTCATCGACTGGACCCTGCAGACCCTGCTGTCCCATCCGGACATCGAATCCCTGGTGGTGGCCCTGAGCGCTGATGACGAATACTGGCCCGACACCCTAAGCGCCTCTGATTCCCGTGTGCGCACCGTCACCGGCGGCGAGGAACGCTGTCATTCCGTACTGAACGCCCTGGAGGCTCTGGCCCCGGCAGCCGGGGAGAATGACTGGGTATTGGTCCATGATGCCGCGCGCCCCTGCGTGCGGCTCGAGGACGTGTCACGGCTGATCCGTAGGGCCAGCGCCGGGGTAGGGGGCGTGCTGGGGGTTCCCGTGCATGACACCATGAAAAGAACGGATGCCCAAGGCAGGATCGTCGAAACCGTTGAACGCAAGCAACTCTGGCATGCCTTCACCCCTCAGATGTTTCCTCTGGGCCTGTTGCGCCACAGCCTGCGGGCCGCCCTGGCGGCGGGCGTGGAGGTGACCGATGAGGCCAGCGCCATGGAATGGGCAGGCCATAGCCCTCTGATGGTGGAAGGGGCCGCCACCAATATCAAGATTACCCGCCCGGCGGATCTGTCACTGGCGGAATTCTATCTTTCCCTGTAGTCGTAGGGTTCATCCGTCTGCCGGCGGGATCCGTGGCAGACAGGTCGTGAAAGGGGTCCTGCTGCTGTTCCAGCCACTGTTGGAGACGTTGGCTCAGTGTTTCCCGGAGGTCGGCGCTGGAGGCGTCACGGGCCAGATTGACCAGTTCTTCCGGGTCATTCCGCAAGTCGTAGAGTTCATCCAAGCCCACCAGGTGATCCACATACTTGTACCTTTGGGTGCGTATCATGCGCATGGGATGATTCCACTTTTGCTTGTTCTGGTATTGCGAAATCACGAAATCCGGCGCTGCGCTGCTTTTTCCTGTCAGCCGGGCAAGCAGGCTGTGCCCATCCAGCCCCTGGGGCTGCAGGCCGGCGAAATCCAGCATGGTGGGCAGCAGGTCCACATTGATGGTAAGACCGTCATCGCTACCGGCAGGCAGGCCGCCGTATGCCCGGGGAACACGAATGAGCAGGGGCACTCTCACCAGGGATTCATACATGAAAGGCCCCTTGTACACCAGGCGGTGCCGGGTATCCATGTCGCCGTGGTCTGAGGTGACGATGACAATGGTGTTCTGTTCAAGATGGTGCGCCTCCAGTGCCTGCAGTACGCGGCCCAGTTGTTCATCGAAATGTCTGACCCGCTGCCGGTAATATCCCCGGTAGGATTTCCAGATGATTTCACCGGCATGGAGGAAACGTCGTACAGGCCCGGTTTCCATATACTGTTTCTGCGCCGCCGGCTTGGTGGAGAAGTCTTCACGGTAGTAGCTGTCCGGCAGGGTCATGTTTTTGGCCAGTTCCGGAAGGGGTTCCGGCGGGTGTTTCCAGCCATAGTCATAGATGTTGTGGGGCTCCACATAGTTCAGAAAAAGAGCGAAAGGCCGGTCGCTGGGAAGTTGGTCAAGAAATTTCAGGGCCTTGCGGGTCTTCTCCTCGTCCGTGGTGGCGTCGCCGCCTCTGATGGTGTCGAAAGCGCCGACATCATAGTCCTTGCGGTGATTGCCCACCGGGCCTAGATGCCACTTGCCGATATAGCCCGTGAAATATCCGGCTTCTTTGAAATAACTGCCGGCTGTCCTGATACCCTCTTTCAGCCCGATGACCTTGCTCCCGTCAGCCAGGGTGGACCCCGTGTTTCCGGGAATTCCCGTCTTGTGGGGGTAGAGGCCGGTGTAGATGCTGGCCCGGCTGGGTGAGCACTGGGGTGTGGTAACCAAGGCGTGACTGAACACACGGGACTGGCGGGCCAGCTGATCCAGGCTGGGGGTTTCGAAGCTGGCATCCTCCAGTCCCCGGGCCTGGTAGTGCTGCTGGTCGGACAGGACCAGGAGAATGTTGGGTTTGGCTTGGGCGCTGTTTTCTTCGCCTGAACAGCCTGCCAGCAGGCAGACGAACAGGAAAACCAACAGCCAAAGGAATGGACGAAGCATGAGAGGCAAAGAGGATATTGTTCTCATTCTAATGACAATGGTTCAAGAGCGTCGGTCCGGCATGTTACCAGAGGATGCGAAACCGGGAATCTTTAGGGAAAGCAGTTGCTGCAGGTTCAGGGTGGTCTGGGCGGCGATCTGATCGCGGGATTCTTTGCGCAGCTGTTCCAGGCTGTCCAGCACTTCCGGCAGGTATTCCGGACTGTTGCGCTGATAACGGTGTCTCTCTCCCGACATGTCGGGCGCGTCGGTTTCCAGCACTATGGCATCCAGCGGCAGTTCTGCTGCCAGCCTGCGCAGCTTGCGGGAGCGTTCATAAGTGATCATGCCGCCGAATCCCAGACAGAATCCCAGGTCGATGAATTTGCCGGCCTGCTGAATGCTGCCGCTGAAGGCATGGCAGATGCCGCCTTTCACAGGGTGTTGTTTCAGGATCTGCAACACCTGGTCGTTGGCTTTTCTGATATGCAGGATCACCGGTAGATCCAGGTTCCGGGCCAGGTCCAGCTGGGCTTCCAGGTAGTGACGCTGCTTATTTTCATCCAGCTGGGGCAGAAACAGGTCCAGGCCGATCTCGCCGATGGCCACTGGCTGTTCACGCCGGGCCAGGTCGGCCAAGCCGTCCAGATCGGTTTGCGAATGGTCATCGCAGAAGTAGGGGTGCAGGCCCAGGGCAGGCCAGATGTCGCTGGCGCTTGCGGCAATATCCGATACCTTTTTCCAGCGTCCCGCCGTGGTGCCGGGGATGACGAAGCCCCCCACGCCCGCCTGGCGGGCCCGGTTCAGCACCTGCTGCCGGTCTTGGTCGAAAGCAGGCATGTCCAAGTGGCAGTGACTATCGATAATGAATTCAGTCATGGAGGATGGCGCTCCCCTCGTCGCGGATGAAATCGAGAAAGGTCTGGGCCACCAGGCTGAGCTTGCGGTTCGAGGCATGCACCGCAAACCAGTGACGGCGCAGGGGGAAGCCCTTCACGTCCAGCACGCAGATCTTGCCGCTGTCCAGTTCCAGGCGCAGGTTGTGGGTGGACATGACGGAGATCCCCAGGCCGGCCATGACGGCCTGCTTGATGGCCTCGATGCTGCCCAGTTCCATATAGGGTTGCAGTTCCAGCCCCTGTTCCGCAAACAGCTTGTCCATGGCCAGGCGGGTGCCGGAGCCTGGCTCCCGCAGCAGGATACGTTCTTCCAGGAGCCGTTTCAGGGGGATGGCGCGCCTTTTTGCCAGGCGGTGCCCCGGAGGCGCGATGACCACCAGGTCGTTATCCAGAAAGGGCGTGGATTGCACCTCCAGTTCGTTCGGTACCTTGCCCATGATGAGCAGGTCATCCTGGGCCTCTTCCAGCCGTTCCAGTACTTTTTCCCGGTTGGTGACCATGAGACGGGGCTCCACGTCAGGATAGCGTTGTACGAACACGCCCAGCAGGTGGGGCATGAAGTATTTGGCGGTGGTGACCACGGCAATGCGCAGCTCGCCCTTGACCTCCCCGGTGAGGGAGGAGATCTCGCCCCCCAGCAGCTCCAGGCGGTTGAGGATGTCACGGGAGGCATCCAGGGTCTTGCGCCCGGCGGGCGTGAGCTGAAGCTTCTTGCCGCTCTGCTCGAACAAGGGCATGCCGATGGCTTCACTGAGCTTTTTCACCTGCATGGAAACCGTGGGCTGGGTGAGATGCAGGGCTTCTGCCGCTCTGGTGTAGCCTCCATGGCGCGCCACGGCCACCAGTATCTGCAGCTGGCGCAGGGTGGTGGTGCGGGCGAGGCTGTCGGTGGAAAATCTGGTCATAGAGAATAGTCTATCACGGCCATATAAAATATTGATTTTACCTTATGTGAGCAGGCAGGCAGAATGCACTCACTCGGCGTAAACGCCGAATGTATCTCAATAACATAGAGGGTAATAAAATGGATCAATCCAGTCGTTATGCTGATCTCAGCCTGAAAGAAGAAGACCTGATCGCCGGTGGCAAGCACATCCTGTGCGCCTACAAAATGAAGCCTGCCGACGGTTATGACTATCTGGCTACTGCCGCTCACTTTGCTGCCGAATCTTCCACCGGCACCAACGTCGAAGTTTCTACTACTGACGATTTCACCAAGGGCGTTGACGCGCTGGTGTATCACATCGATGAAGAAACCGAGGATATGCGTATCGCTTATCCCCTGGAGCTGTTCGATCGCAATGTGACCGACGGCCGTATGATGCTGGTGTCCTTCCTGACCCTCACCATTGGTAACAACCAGGGCATGGGTGATGTGGCTCATGCCAAGATGATCGACTTCTACGTGCCTGAGCGTGCCATTCAGCTGTTCGACGGGCCGGCCAAAGACATTAGCGACCTGTGGCGAATCCTGGGCCGTCCGGTCAAAGACGGTGGTTATATCGCCGGTACTATCATCAAGCCTAAGCTGGGCCTGCGTCCCGAGCCTTTTGCTGAAGCAGCCTACCAGTTCTGGCTGGGTGGCGACTTCATCAAGAACGACGAGCCCCAGGGCAACCAGGTGTTTTGTCCCATCAAGAAAGTGCTGCCCCTGGTGGCCGATGCCATGAAACGGGCGCAGGACGAAACCGGCCAGGCCAAGCTGTTCTCCATGAACATCACTGCTGATGATCACAATGAGATGATTGCCCGTGCCGAGTATGCGCTGGAAACCTTTGGTTCCGATGCCGACAAGGTGGCTTTCCTGGTTGACGGCTATGTCGGTGGCCCGGGCATGGTGACTACCGCCCGCCGCTGGTTCCCTAGCCAGTATCTGCACTATCACCGCGCGGGTCACGGCGCCGTGACTTCTCCATCTTCCAAGCGGGGTTACACTGCCTTCGTTCTGGCCAAGATGTCCCGTCTCCAGGGTGCTTCCGGTATCCACGTGGGCACCATGGGCTACGGCAAGATGGAAGGCGACGCCGACGACAAGGTCATCGCCTACATGATCGAGCGTGACGAATGCCAGGGTCCCGTGTACTACCAGAAGTGGTACGGCATGAAGCCCACCACCCCCATCATCTCCGGTGGCATGAACGCCCTGCGTCTGCCTGGTTTCTTCGAGAACCTGGGGCACGCCAACGTCATCAACACCGCTGGTGGTGGTTCTTACGGCCATATCGACAGCCCCGCAGCTGGCGCCATTTCCCTGCGTCAGGCTTACGAGTGCTGGAAAGAGGGTGCCGATCCCATCGAGTTCGCCAAGGAGCACAAAGAATTCGCCCGCGCCTTCGAGTCCTTCCCTCACGATGCAGACGCTCTGTATCCGGGTTGGAGAGAAAAGCTGGGCGTACACAAGTAAGCATACAAACTTACTTTCGAGCCAACGGAGAGCCCTCGCCCTTGGCGGGGGCTTTTTGTTTGCAGATCGGGCTTGCAGGTCGGACTTCAGTCCGACAAAAGATGGCAGGTTGTCGGGCTGAAGCCCCATCTGCACAGCATCAATTCATACAGGTACTACCATGAGTGAGATCGACATCGAACAATACAAAATCACCGAAGCGCCTTTCTATCAGCCTTCTGGTAATGAGGTGGAACAGTACGAGGCGGCCTATGCCGCACGACTGCCAGTGATGGTCAAGGGCCCCACGGGCTGCGGCAAGTCCCGTTTCATCGAATACATGGCCTGGAAATTGGGCCGCCCCATCATCACCGTGGCCTGTAACGAGGACATGACGGCCGCTGACCTGGTGGGACGCTATCTGCTGGATGCCGATGGCACCCGCTGGCTGGACGGCCCTTTGACCACGGCCGCACGCATTGGCGCCATCTGCTATCTGGACGAGGTGGTCGAAGCCCGCCAGGACACGACCGTGGTCATCCACCCCCTGACGGACCACCGCCGCACCCTGCCTCTGGACAAGAAAGGGGAGGTGGTGAAAGCCCATCCGGACTTCCAGTTGGTGATTTCCTACAACCCCGGCTACCAAAGCCTGATGAAGGATCTGAAACAGTCCACCAAGCAGCGTTTCGTGGGCATGGATTTCGACTATGCGCCGGCGGATCTGGAAGCCGGCATCATCGCCGAGGAAACCGGGGTGGACCTGGATACGGCCCACAAGCTGGTGAAGGTGGGCGAAGCGGCGCGCAACCTCAAGGGACATGGCCTGGACGAAGGCATCTCCACCCGCCTGTTGGTCTATGCAGCCAATCTCATTGGTCATGGCATCGTTCCCGGCGACGCCTGCCGCATGGCCATGGTGCGCCCCATCACCGACGATGCCGATATCCGGGACACCCTGGACAATGCCATCGACGCGGTTTTTGCCTGAATCACCCGACCAAGGCCGAGGTGTGCCCAAGATGGAAGTGAAATGTAACTACCGTGAAGTCAGGGCAGTTCTCGATGATTGTCTCGAGGAAGTCGGTGCGCTGCTGTCACCCGATGGATTGAAGGCCTTCCTCGATGGGCTGGAACTGCTGTGCATGATGGGACGGGGCGCAGAACCCGTGCTGGTGTACATGGAGGAAGCCGCCGAAGTCGCCCGCCACACCAGCGAGAAAATGGTTTATCCGGTGGCCAAAACGGCCTACCAGATCTCCCGCAGTCCCAACGCCGAGGCCATCGTGCCTTTTCTCCAGGGCATTGCCGAAATCGCCCGCCGCCTGGAAGAAAACAAGCTGCTCCAGGCCTATCTGGACATCGTGCTGGAAATGGTGGAGCGCACCTCCATCTCCATTCACGGCTCCCATGCCACCATGGCCAGCCCTGGCCTGGTGCCTTTCCTGTACAAGGCGCCCATGCTGCTGGGAGAGTTGACCATCGGCGGCCTCAAGCGCTGGATGGATTATGGCATCGCCCAGCACAACCATCACCCAGACCACCTGGCGGAATTCTTTGCCCTGGAATCCGCCGACAGCCGCGCGGTGATGCAGCGCGAGCGTCATGGCACCCTGCTGGTGGACGTGGAGCGCCGCCTGGACCTGTTCGACCAGGCCTTGTGGCGCATCGACGAAAGTATCTACCCCTATTCACGCATGCTGGACGAGCGTTCCGATCCGCGTCCCTATTATGACGACCAGGGCATTTTCCTGCCGGATGTGCATGACGACCTGGACAACGGTATCAGCGGCATGGATCAGTATCGCGCATCGCTGGCGCACATGGCCGGGCACCGGCGCTGGACGGCGCCGGTGTTTGCCGACAACCGCAGTCCCATGCAGCGCCTGGCCATCGAGACGTTCGAGGATTCGCGCATCGAATATCTGCTCATGCAGGAATATCCCGGCCTGCGGCGCATCTTCCTGGGACTGCATCCCAAACCTGTCGAGGGTGAATGCGACGAAGAAAACGAGTCCTGCGTGCGCCATCGCCTGACCATGTTGTCCCGGGCCATGCTGGATCCCGACCATGGTTATCAGAACCCCGTCATTCTGGATTTCGTGGATCAGTTCTTTGCCATCATGGCGCGGGGCGACACCACCACCATGGACATGGAAACCCTGGGGATTCAGTTCATGGCCAGGACCCGCCGCCAGTCCGACGCCTTGCCCAATGTCTGGTTCAAGGACACGGAAATCAGCTACCGCGACGACAACCGCAATCTCTGGCAGTTCTACGAGCTGGACGATGACGAGGATTTCCATGTCGAGCCCACGGAGATCGAAGAAGCCGAGCCGGACGACGCCCTGCCGCCGCGCCATTACCCCGAATGGGATTACACGACCCAGACCTACCGGCCCGACTGGGCCAGTGTGTATGAAACCCTGCACCCGGCAGGCGACGCGGCCTACATCGACAGCCTGCTGCGCAAGCACGACCGCCTGGCCAAACAGATCAAGCGCATGCTGGACATGCTCAAGCCCCAGAACTACCAGCGTATCCGCTATCAGGAGGAGGGCAGCGAGCTGGATCTGGATATCGCCATCCGTTCGCTCATCGACTTCAAGAGTGGCCATGACCCCGACCCGCGCATCAACGTCAGTCACAAGCACAATGACCGCAACATCGCTGTCACCATTCTGCTGGATCTGTCCGAGTCCCTGAGTCAGACCGTGGGCAGCAGTGGTCAGACCATCCTTGAGCTGGAACAGGAGGCGGTGTCCCTGCTGGCCTGGGCCATCGAGCAACTGGGCGATACCTTCGCCATTGCCGGCTTCCATTCCAACACCCGCCATGAAGTGCGTTATTACCACATCAAGGGTTTCGGTGAGCATTGGAATCTGGACGTGAAAAGCCGTCTGGCGGCCATGGGCGCAGGCTATTCCACCCGCATGGGTGCTGCCATGCGTCATGCCGCTCATTATCTGGAGCACCAGAAAGCGGACAAAAAGCTCATGCTGGTGCTCACCGACGGCGAGCCGGCGGATATCGACGTGCGCGACCAACGTCATCTCATCGAAGACGCCCGCATGGCGGTGCGGGAACTGGATCAGCAGGGCATCTACAGCTACTGCATCAACCTGGATCCCAAGGCGGATGAATATGTGGCGGATATCTTCGGCAAGCAGTATTCCATCATCGACAACATCGAAAGCCTGCCCGAGAAACTGCCCAAGCTGTTCTTGGCGCTGACCAAATAAACAGTAGGGGTGGCAGGGGTCGGAGTCAAATCACCATAAGCGGTTGAATTAAAGCAATATCCTCCTGATTTGACTCCGGCCCCTCAAAGGTTTACCCTTCGCTAAAACCTACTGACTGGTCTGTTTTTTGTGGCACTATCCGAGAAAGCACGGGCAACCCGGGAAAAAATCATCGCTGCCGCCGCGGAGCTGTTCTACCGCAACGGCTACCACGCCACGGGGCTGGACAAGGTCATTCGTCGGGCAGGGGTTACCAAGGGCAATTTCTACTACCATTTTCCCAGCAAGGAAGCCCTGGCCATTGCCACGCTGGACTGGCAATACGAACGGTTTTCCACGGATATTCGGGAGCAGGTGCTTTCCCGCGGCACCAATGCCCTGCAAACCCTTCTGAATCTTTTGGATTACATGGCCGGGCGGCAGAAGAAACAGCATGAAGAAGGGCAGATACTCGGTTGTTATTTCGGAAATTTTGCTCTGGAACTCAGTGCTGTCAGCCCCGCCGTGCGTGACAAGGTGAACGCTGTGTTTGCCAGTTATGGAGAGCTGATCGAAAAGTTGCTGCGCCATGCCCGGAAGAAAGGTCAGATTCGGGAAAGCCTGGATCCCGGGCACTTGGCCTCGGTCATTCTGGGTCAGATCGAGGGGGCCATCCTGTTGGACAAGGCCCGCCACCAACCAGGTAATTTCGATCAGAGTATCGAATTCATCAGGAATTGTTTGGCATCTTCCTGAATTGACGGGGATTTCCCCGCCAGGGGCCGGAAACCGGCCTTTTTTGTCCAGCAAAAACAAACCGACAGGTCTGTTTTATTTTGAGAGGAAATATCATGGGAAGTGTATTGATCGACCCGGTAATACCGGAAAAGGAACAGCGTCTTGCAGACAGAATCTTCAGCGGTGTGGAAGAGCGGCTGGGTTATGTGCCGGACGGACTGCGCTTGTATGGCATCAGTCCGCCGTTGTTGCAGTCCTTTGCGGGCGCGGTGGGATATTTCATGGGGCATGAACGTATCAGCCAGAAACTGCTGAGTTTGATCCGCTACCTGGTGTCGTCGGATGCCAACTGCCGTTTCTGCATCGATTTCAATAAGGGCATTCTGCTCAGCCTGGGCATGACGGAACAGGAGTTGCAGAACGCAAGGACGAATCCTCGTGCAGCGCCGCTGGATGAGCGCGAGCGTGAACTTCTGGATATCGCCCTGACAGCCGTGGCTGACCCGGAAAAAATCGATGCGGCCCGAGTGGATGCCGCACGCAAACTTGGCTGCAGCGACCGTGATGTCTTCGAGGTGGTTTATGTTGCGGCCAACAACCGGGCATTCACCACGGTGTTGCGGGCCTTCAACCTGGAGCACCAGGGGGCATTTGTCTGAGTTTGGGGGGCGAAAGGGGTCGAAGTCAAATCACCCCAGGCCATTGATTTTCTGCGATATCACTTTGATTTGACTCCGACCTCTTACCCCGGTCAGGTTCGACAAAAGTTGATGGTCGTCACATTATTGATTTTTTCCCGATTGAGTCCTGATGCCGGGAACGTAGCATGGTCCACTGTTTCCTTACGGCTTTTTCGGGTAACCGAGCAATGAGAATCTTTTTCCTGGCAGTTTTTTTCCTGATGGGTGTGACGGATTTGTCCGTGGTCTTCGCGGACTCTGGCGTGGTGCAGAACTTTGCCGTGCGGCAAGCCCGCATGACGCAGGAAGAACAGCTGGTTCTGAACCTGGTGGATGATGCCGATGTCACCCATGAAACCCGTTCCAGCGGCCGCTGGGGGGATGCAGCCACCTGGAAAGACGGGCGTATTCCCGGAGAGGGCGCGCGAGCCGTCATTCATGCCGGCCACCAGGTGAGCCTCGGCCAGGAACTGAATGCCTCCCTGATGAGCTTGCGGGTGGATGGGCAGCTGGTCTTTCAGTCCGACCGCAATACCCGCTTGATCGTCGATACCCTGGTTGCCACGGACGGCAGTTCCATACGCATGGGCAGTGTCAGCAATCCCGTGCAGGGAAACAGGCATGCGGAGATCATGGTTCGGGATTATCAGGATCAGGGAATGATCACCGACAACCCGGCCAGCCCGGACTATGATCCTCTGCGTATTGGACAGGGCGTTCTGGTTTACGGACATTTCGAAGCGCATGGCGCCGTCAAGACGCCTTACGCGGCCATAGTGGGTGATGGCGTGGCGGCCAATGCTGGCAGTATCACCCTGCGCTCGGCTCCGCAAGGCTGGAAAACCGGCGATGAGATCGTGGTGCTTGGGGCGTCGCCCGAAGGCACCCAGGCGGAACAGCGCACCATTGCCGCCGTCAGCAGTGATGGACTGACGCTGACCCTGGACAGCCCTCTGACCCATGATCATCTGGTGCCCGACCATACCATCAATGTGGACCTCAAGATTCACGTGGCCAATCTGACGCGCAATGTAGTCATTCGCACGGATCCGGCGGTGCGCAGCAACTGGCCTGGAGACGCCGACCGGGAAACCCGCATCGAGCACAGCGGCCATGTGCTGTTCATGCACAACAACGATGTCGATATCCGCTATGTGCAGTTCGTTGACCTGGGCCGCACGGACAAGAGTCACCCCCTCGATGAAACCAGGTTCAACACGGATGGCAGCGTGAAGTCTGTCGGTGACAACCAGGCGGCGCGTTATCCGGTGCATTTCCACCGTGCCGGCTGGAACAATGTCGGCGTGGTCAGCAAGGAAGCCAGGGTGGAGGGCTGCGTGGTGCAGCGCTCACCAGGCTGGGGCTATGTGAACCATTCCAGCTACGTCAACATGATCGGGAATATCGCCTATCAGGTCTATGGCAGTTCCTTCGTTACCGAAGCTGGGGATGAGCATGGGGAATTCACTGGCAATATGTCCATCGAATCACGGGGCGTGGGACGCAGTGACGTGCGTAGCTGGAAGGCCCGGGAAGGCTTCTCCGACTGGGGCTGGGGTGGCCACGGTTTCTGGCTCGCCGGCGTCTATGTGGAGCTGCGGGACAACATCGTCAATGGCGCCAGCAACTTCGCCTATGCCATTGCCAAGAATCCCATCGATGATGTCACCGGCGTGGTCATCAGCGGGGACGGCACAGAAAAGAATCATGTGAATGTGGTGCTCAAACGCTTCGATGGCAATCAGGCCTACGGAAACTCCGGGGGAGTACTGGGCATACTCGGCGGACAGGGTTCCGGCGCGACCCAGGTGATGAGCAACACCCTGGCCTTCGCCAATGACGCCGGCCTGCCCAAGGGAGGCAGTTATTTTCCCGGAAGCCGGGAGGAATGGTTGTCCTGGTGGTATCCAGATCGCGTAAAGCTCGATGGCATCACCCTCATCTGCGATATCAACAATCCGCGCAATATCGGCATCGGCAGTCAGACCAAGTTGCGCAAGACGGAGGTCATCGAACCACGCATCGAAGGCTTCCGGATTGGCCTGATGTTGCCCTGGTATTTGGGCCCGAATCATATCCGCGGGGGCTATTTCAACAACCTGGTGGACATGCACTATACCCATGGCATGGTGAACCATGGGGTAAAAACCTGCATTGAAGGGGACATGCGCTTCGGCAGCCTGCCTGGCGGGCAGACACAATACCGGATTCGCATGGATCTGAGGAACCCCACGAGAAACAACGCCACGCCGCGGCAGGTGAATCTGCACGAAATCTATTTCGATGTCCTGGGCGACAGCAATGGTCCCTGGCGCCTGTATGACAATGTCCACCAGGCGGCGGATTTCGTGGTGGATATTCCCGGGTATCCGGCCTGGTCCGGGAAAACCAACCAGGAACTGGTGGACGAAGGCAAGGCGCCTTTGGGAGGAAAGATCATGCCCGCCACCTCGGTGGTGTTCACGGACAGCCAGCATGTGTCGGGCGAGGCGGTAGACAGCACGCCGAGCTGGTGCGATGGACCGGCACCAGCCGTTGGCCTGGATATCGTCACAGACGGTGATCTGCTGACCCGGGAAGGCGGTGGCAGCGACAGCTTTCAGGTGGCACTGAAAAGCGCGCCGGTGATGGATGTGGTGGTGTCCTTGTCGTCTTCCGATACCAGCGAGGGCGAGGTTACGCCCACGACACTCACTTTCACGCCGGCAGACTGGAACAGCGCCCAAACCGTGACGGTGACCGGGGTGGAGGACAGCCTGGATGATGGCAGCCGATCCTATCACATCGATTTTTCCCTGAGCAGCGGGGACTCCCAGTACGATGGGCTTTCCGTGCCCCCGGTATCCGTGACCAACCTGGACAACGATCCCTTCTTCCTGGATGTGCCGGTGGGCTACTGGGCCTATGACTACATCCAGAGTCTGGTGGGCAGTGGCATTACCTCGGGTTGTGGTGGTGGCAACTACTGCCCCGGCGCCGAGGTCACCCGCGCCCAGATGGCCGTTTTCCTGGAACGGGGCATGCATGGCAGCAACTATGTGCCGCCGTCGGGGACGGGCTCGCGTTTCGACGATGTGCCGGCCAGTCACTGGGCTGTTTCCTGGATAGAGGCCCTGGCTGATGACGGCATCACCGGGGGGTGCGGGGCCAGCGATTTCTGTCCCGGCGCCGCAGTGAGCCGTGCCCAGATGGCAGTGTTCCTGCTGCGGGCCGAACATGGCGCATCCTGGACGCCGCCAGCGGCGAGTGGAAGCATGTTCGATGATGTTCCCGGCGATTACTGGGCGGCTGACTGGATCGAACAGCTGGCGACGGAAGGCATCACCTCCGGTTGCGGCGGCAATGATTTTTGTCCCGATGCCAGCGTCACCCGCGATGCCATGGCCGTGTTCCTGACCCGGGTGTTTGGCCTCTGAAGCCGGTTTCCTTCCTGAGGCAGGACGTCGTTGCCTGATGGGCCGGACCGGGAGAACGTCCCGGGCTGAATGGGAAATTCCTCCGGAAATCAGGCATAATAAGCGTTTTTCCCGTTTTGCCCGAAAGGCAGAGAATCGCGCTATGCAAGCATTGG
>JALVNE010000297.1 GCA_027026755.1 Sedimenticola sp.
CTCGTGGCGCCAGGAACAGACTATAGCAAAGCTCGCTCCATCATCAATGAAATCGAGAAAATGATGATAAAACCTTGTCAAGTACTTTTTCTACTTTTTTTTCAGCTTCTCAGCTGAATAGTTACCTTTAGCTTTTTGGGTCGCTTGATCTAGGGTTTTCGTGACATCCTGTACAGTTAATGGAATTGGTGGTTCTTCTGATTCTTTCTTTAATATGGATATGTCACCCTTCCAAAGTGCTGTATATAGACGGCCTTGTGTGGTTGTAATTTGTCCCACACCGACTTTATCTTGATTCTTATAGAGATCAATTCGAACCTCTGAGCCCCAGTTACCGCTAAATACACCTCCGCCTTTTTCAGAAGCGCCTCCACCTACTCTCGCTGGGTATCTAACCTGCAAAGAATGTTCGATAAATTTACATGCCTTTTCCCAATTATCGATATAGGCCTTCTCAGTATCGTAGAGAATATCACCTTCCTCGAAGCGGCAAAGAGCTACGGCATCAGAAAATGCCTTTGGTACTGCCCATTTGAAGCCCGAAAAGAATTCCATACCTATATCTCCTAGAAATCTAACGACAAAGCTGAGGGGCGCCGCTGCTTTTTGCGGCGTCCACCTCGAGCGAATTGTTATGCCCTGAGATTTGATAAAGCGCCATACGACGATGAACCACCGATACCGAACCTTCAGATAGTTGAAGAATAGCACAGTAACAACACGGAGCCTCCATCCATTGAAGGGGATTGATTCCACCGGATAAACTCGAAGCGGTCCGGTATTGCTGCTGCTGTTCTCCATTACTTGCCATCCTCGTATGGCCTTTGAACAGGCACCGAAGCGGCTAATGGCTTGCTGACTCGCCATCCTTGTTTGATGTCAGAAGATGCCACAGGATGTGAATAGAGCCTCGAGGCCATTTCTCCTCCTCCAAAACCGGGGTTTCCATCCTTGGGCAGCTATTGGCACACAACCGGGAGACTGCATGGTTTCTATGGCGAGATATCAGCCTGCTTTGGATGCAAGGGAAATAAAACATTTCCTTGATGCGAGAGCTAAAGGCATAACGCCATGCTCAGCGGCTG
>JALVNE010000298.1 GCA_027026755.1 Sedimenticola sp.
TCCGAGCGACCGGTTGCCATAATCAGATCATCGCGGACTGCGTGTGCTTGTTGGGGGTGGATTTCCGGATCCGGGTTGGACAGGGCGAACAGGATGGGTCTGTCCGCCATCGACTTGACCATGGCCGAAGTAACCAGTCCGGGACCGGAAACGCCGATAAAGACGTCGGCATGGCGCATGGCATCTTCCAGGGTGCGCTCGCTCGTGTCGACAGCAAATGTCTGTTTGTATTCATTCAGATGGCTGCGTCCGGAATGAATGACCCCCTTGCGATCGATGAGGCGGATATTTTCATGATGCAGCCCCAGCTTGCAGAGCAGTTTCATCGAGGCGATCCCGGCGGCGCCAGCGCCTAGGCAGACGACCTTTACCTGCTCCAGTTTTTTGCCCTGGAGCTGTAGTGCGTTGAGCAGGCCGGCTGCAATAATGATCGCGGTACCATGCTGGTCATCGTGGAATACGGGGATGTCCAGCCGTTTGCTCAACTCCTGCTCGATTGTAAAACAGTGGGGGGCAGCGATGTCTTCCAGATTGATACCGCCAAAGGTTGGTGCGATGGCTTCGACAGTGCGAATGAACTCTTCCGGAGTGGTGGTGTTGACCTCGATATCAAATACATCAACATTGGCGAATTTCTTGAACAGAACCGCTTTTCCTTCCATTACCGGTTTCGCGGCAAGCGGACCGGTATTACCCAGCCCCAGCACGGCACTGCCATCGGTGATAACGGCAACAAGATTCCCCTTGGCGGTATAGCGCCAGGCGTTGGCGGGATCGGCGGCAATCTCACGTACCGGCTCTGCGACGCCCGGTGTGTAGGCGAGAGCGAGTTCGTGCTGGGTGTTACAGGACTTACTGATCCGGGTGGCTATTTTTCCGGGTACCGGTTGGGCGTGATACGCCAACGCAGCCTGTTTCAAGTCGGACATATAGGAATTCCTGTTGCTCGGGTAACAAACCATTTTAACCAGTGTGCCGTAAACAATCACTGTCTTGTTTCGTTTCATGCCTTTGTGGTATGGTACACGCCCTCGAACGACAGGCGCGTAGCTCAGTTGGTTAGAGCACCACCTTGACATGGTGGG
>JALVNE010000299.1 GCA_027026755.1 Sedimenticola sp.
GCTGTTCATGGGTCACCAGGGCCTCGGCAAAGGCCAGGTAGGAGATTTCGTTGGCCTCGGCCTGATGCAGCAGGTCGGCCAGGCCCTGGGCGATGTGGTTGCAGCGGATGTCGCGATACTGGCGGGCAATCTGCTCAATGGAGGTCATGGGACACCTCCTGCGCCGGGGGGAGCACCGAGGCATACCGGCGCAGCCGCCCGGGTCGGCGATCCGTACCGCCTTGTCGCGGTAGTGGTCGTTGTTACGGATGACCACGCCCTTCTCCCGGGAGATGGCATGGCGGGCGATCACCTCACCGCTTTCCAGGTCTGAGAGCAGTGTCAACACCTATTCCAAATGTCCCCTTTTCACCGATTTGAGATGTCCGGTTTTCAACGATTTCAGCTTGGCTGACCAGGCAGTGGGCCAGCACCCGCTCCACGGTGATGCCTTTCCCAAGGCCGGGAATCTGCGTGCCGTTGAGGACTTTTGCGTGCCCAATGCCACCGTAGACGCCGGATTGCACCGCGCTGAGCGCTCCCGCCTGGAATCCCTCGGCAAAGGTTCCTCCTAAGGCTTCCGCCGCAACTCCCTGCGCCAGGCCGTTGAGGCCCGCGTGTATCGCCGTGGTTAGCACCGCTTCTTCCACACTCGACAAAGCCAGCGCCGAGGTAATTTCTCCCGCCAGGGTTTCCGCCCCCGCATGGGTCGCCACTGTCGCCACAAAGTTGATGAACAATGGCAAAAACGCAAAATGCCCGCTCGGGTCCGTATGGCTCAACGGGTTGTTCAGCACATAGGTGTATCTGTTGTAGCTCTGGCTGTTGTCCGTAAACTGGATAAAAGGATCCGCCGACAGAAAACGCCCCAGCTGCGGGTCATAGACCCGCCCGTTCATGTGAATCAGCCCCACTTCGTCCAGGTGCTCGTGCCCGGTGTAGCCCCGGGGTTCTTCACTGGCCACGGCCTGGCCGTTAGCCTGGATGTAGTGCCGGTATTCGGGGGTTGCGTCGTCTCCCCGGTAGTACACTTCCACATCCCCCAGGTAGTGGATGGTGATGTCCAGGTCGTTGAAGTGCTTGACCTGCTTGTGACGCTGGCCGT
>JALVNE010000300.1 GCA_027026755.1 Sedimenticola sp.
TCTAAGAATCTTATCTCGTGGTACTTACTTGAATTTTCAGGACCAAATAATTCATGGCTTGCAGAAAAAGAGCAAATGAGAGGAAATTTTATCATTTATTTCTAAGCGACAATGTTAAGGTAGATGTTTACCTCTAGGAAGTGGAGACGGTGTCATTTAGGAATAAAGTTCAACAAATCCATCATGATCTATCCATACCTTGACACTCAACTATTGGGTTGTCAGATAAGTTCGTGCGGTTTTCATTAATGTTAATTCAATCAACTCGAAAGGGCACAGATTTGCCTCAAAATACGTAGGACATTTTTAGAAATTATTACAGATTTCTATGGACAATGTTTGATATCTTTAAAAATCCGATCTTATTGAATAGAAATTGAATTTTTTTAAATTTTGACTGCCGTGTCGGATCGGACTGAAATCGATCATTTAAGACAAAATTCGATGATGGAGTGCCAAGTTGACAGAAACGAGCATTTTCGCCATTTGCTTCTTTTTGCTTTTAACCAAGGTTCCAAGGCAGCTAAAGCTGCTCGCGACATTTGCGCAGTTTACGGTGAAGGCGCCATCAGTGAGAGGACTGCTCAGAAATGGTTTTCTCGTTTCGCTGACGGGAACTTTGAACTGGCCGATTACCCACGCTCCGGCAGACCAGTTGAGTTGGATGAAAAGCAACTTAACCATATCCTTCGCGAAGATCCACGTCAGACTACGAGAGAATTGGGGCAAAAGATGGGATGCTCTCATGACACAGTCGCTCGTCATCTTCACTCAATGGGGAAAGTCCAAAAGCTCGGCACTTGGGTACCACACGTTCTCGACGAAAATCACAAGATTCAACGGTGTTCCATATCCGCCAGCTTGCTCACACGACATCAGAGCACTTCTGGCCACAAAGAAGATTTCTTGTACCGCATCGTCACAGGGGATGAGAAATGGTGCCTTTATGTCAATGTGAAGAAGAGGAAAGAATGGTTGAGTCCCAACAAGCAAGCAACTCCTCGGGTCAAACCAGATTTGCATCCACAAAAGATCATGATCTGCGTTTGGTGGGATTACCAAGGCTTGATCCACTACGAAATG
>JALVNE010000301.1 GCA_027026755.1 Sedimenticola sp.
GGTGCATCCCTGAAATCGGCCAGCGACCTGCGTTCGCCGGTAAGGGGCTCCAGCAGATTGAAATCGGGGGCCGGTGTGCCCAGTTCCTGCATTGTTGAAGGGGTTCTTGCCATGGCTATCGGTTCTCCTCGATGATGATCAATGCTTCGTCCGGATTGACGCTGTCACCCTTGCTGACGTTGATGGCGCTGATGGTACCGGATACCGGCGCCTGAATCTCGGTCTCCATCTTCATCGCCTCGGTAACCAGCACCGGGTCGCCAGCCGCTATTTTATCACCCTCCTGCACCAGCACCTCGACCACAGTGCCGGGCATGGAGGTGGTCACATGGCCGGGTTCGGTCGCGCGGGGGCGGCCTCCCTGGAGCTGCCCGGCCGGGGTGTTTTCCTCCGTGGCGCCGGGTTCATCCAGCGCCTCAACCATGATCTCTTCCGGTATGCCATCGACGGTGAGGAACAGCGGACGGCGGTGATTGGTGCGGTGTCCCGAGCCGGTTACCTTGATGTGGTAGGTTTCGCCGTGCAGGGTGATGTTGAATTCGGTTGCCGAACTGCTGCTGCCATCCGTGCCGGGAGGCGGTTCCAGGGGCTCCGCTACCAGGGTGCCGGCGGCGCGCTGTTGCAGGAATTCACGGCCGATATCGGGGAACATGGCATAGGTGAGCACATCCTCTTCCGACTCGGCCAGCGAGCCGATTTCGGCGCGCAGTTTGTCCAGCTCCGGTGGCAGCAGGTCGGCGGGGCGGCAGTCGATTACATCCTCGTTGCCGATGGCCATCTGCCGAACGATGGGGTTGACCTTGCCGGGCGGCGCGCCGTAGCGGCCCTGCAGGTAGAACTTCACTTCGTTGGTGATGCTCTTGTAGCGCTCCCCGGTGATCACATTGAGTACCGCCTGGGTGCCGACGATCTGGGATGTGGGGGTGACCAGCGGCGGGTAGCCCAGATCCTCACGAACCCGCGGGATCTCCGCCAGCACCTCATTCATGCGTCCCAGTGCGCCCTGCTCACGGAGCTGGTTGGAGAGGTTGGAGATCATCCCGCCCGGCACCTGGTTGACCTGGACCCGGGTGTCCAGGCCGGTGAACTCGCTCTCGAACTGGTGGTATTTTTTGCGCACCTCCCGGAAGTAGAAGCCGATCTCCTGCAGTAGCTGCAGATCCAGGCCGGTATCAAATTCGGTGTGGCGCAGGGCGGCCACCATGCTTTCGGTGGCCGGGTGGCTGGTGCCGCCGGAGAAGCTGGAGATGGCGGTGTCGATCCCGAAGGCGCCGTTCTCCACCGCCTTGTAGTGGCAGATGGCGGCCAGCCCGGCGGTGTCGTGGGAGTGGATCTGTACCGGAATCCGTAGCTGCTTCACCAGCGCCGCGGTCAGTTCGGCAGCGGTGGCGGGGGTGAGCAGCCCGGCCATGTCCTTGATGGCGATGCTGTCACAGCCCATGTTCTCCAGCTCTTTTCCCATGGCGACGAAGGCGGGGATATCATGCACCGGGCTGGTGGTGTAGCAGATGGCCCCCTGGGCATGTTTGTCGGCGGCGCGCACCGCTTCAATGGCGGTGCGCATGTTGCGCACGTCGTTGAGGGCATCGAAGATGCGGAACACGTCGATACCGTTTGCGGCGGCATGCTGCACGAAGGCCTGCACCACGTCATCGGAGTAGTGCCGGTAGCCGAGCAGGTTCTGGCCGCGCAGCAGCATCTGCAGCCGGGTGTTGGGCAACGCCTTGCGCAGTTGGCGCAGCCGCTCCCAGGGGTCCTCTTTCAGGAAGCGGACGCAGGCGTCGAAGGTTGCGCCACCCCACGCCTCCAGCGACCAGTAGCCCACCTGATCCAGTTTCGGGCAGATGGGCAGCATATCCCCGGTCCGCAGCCGGGTGGCGATCAGGGACTGGTGGGCATCGCGCAGAATCGTGTCGGTGATGTGAATACGGGGCATCGGTGGCTCCTGTTCAGATAGCGTTGCTGGCGGCGATGGCGGCCGCCATGGCTGCGGCGATATCTCTGGCCGGGCGCCGGATTGAGTAGTTGATCAATTCGGGATGGGCCTCGACGAAGCCGGTATTGAAATGGCCGCTCCTGAACTCCGGCGAGTTGAGGATCTCCAGATGATAGGGGATGGTGGTCTTGACTCCGTACACCCCCATATCGTTCAGGGCGCGTACCGCCCGGTTCAGCAGTTGTTCCCAGTCCAGCGCCCAGACGGTAAGTTTGGCGCACATGGAGTCGTAATAGGGCGGGATCTGGTAGCCGGTATAGATGGCGCTGTCGGTGCGCACGCCGGGACCGCCGGGTGCAAAGTAACGGGTGATGCGGCCGAAGCTGGGCAGGAAATCATTCCTGGGATCCTCGGCATTGATGCGGAACTCCATCGCGATGCCACGCCGCTGGATCTGCTCCTGGGAGTAGCGCAACGGTTCTCCGGCGGCGATGCGGATCTGCTCCTGCACAATATCGACGCCGGTGATGGCCTCGGTCACCGTATGTTCCACCTGCAGGCGGGTATTCATCTCCATGAAATAGAAGTTGGCCTGATCATCCATCAGAAACTCCACCGTGCCGGCATTCTCATAGCCGACGGTCGCCGCGGCCCGCACCGCCAGCTTGCCGAGATGGCTGCGCTGTTCGTCACCGAGTTGCGGGGAGGGTGCTATTTCAATCAGCTTCTGGTGGCGGCGCTGGATGGAGCAGTCCCGCTCGAACAGATGGACCACCTGGCCATGGCTGTCGGCCAGGATCTGCACCTCGATATGGCGTGGATTGTCGATACACTTTTCCAGAAACAGGTCCGCGCTGCCGAACGCCTTGGTGGCCTCGGAGATGACCCGTTCAAAATTACGGCGTAGTTCGGCCTCATTTTCGCAGCGGCGGATGCCGCGCCCGCCGCCGCCGGAGGTGGCCTTGAGCATTACCGGATAGCCCACCTCGGTGGCAAGCTCCAGCGCCTGCCCGACACTCTCCAGATTACCTTCACTGCCGGGAGTGACCGGGATCCCCGCCCGGATCATGGAACGGCGCGCCTCGATTTTATCTCCCATGCGGCGGATGACATCCGTTCCCGGACCGATGAACCGGATGCCGCGGCGCTGGCAGATGCGTGCCAGTTCAGGGCTTTCCGACAGAAATCCGTAACCGGGATGCAACGCATCGCAGCCGGCGGCGATGGCCAGATTCACCAGCCGGTGGGCGTTCAGATAGCCGGCCACGCTCTCGGGCCCCAGGCTGTACGCCTCATCCGCCTTCTTCACATGCAGGGCGTAGCGATCGGTTTCGGCATAAACGGCAACCGATTTGATACCCATTTCGGCGCAGGCACGCACGATGCGTACGGCGATCTCCCCGCGATTGGCAATAAGGATTTTCTTAAACATGGTTTGCTGAGTATCCGGGAAAAGATAGCGCTGTCAAGTGGTGTTTTGGCGCCTGAGTCATTACAATTCTGACATATGATTATCTACGATCTAATA
Source organism: Sedimenticola sp. (assembly GCA_027026755.1). Classification (GTDB taxonomy): domain Bacteria; phylum Pseudomonadota; class Gammaproteobacteria; order Chromatiales; family Chromatiaceae; genus Thiolapillus. The sequence continues at coordinate 3,465 of JALVNE010000301.1, forward strand.
TGTACGCAGGGCCACCTCTTTGAAGGTTGGTTTGATGATGCCGATGACTACAAGAAGCAGCACCGTAGCGGGATTCTGGAGTGTCCGGTGTGCGGCGTTACCGAGGTGCAGAAGGTTCCCAGCGCCAGCCATATCAGTCTCAAGCGGCGTGCCGCCGTTCCGGATGAAGGGGTGGGCAAGGGTGC
>JALVNE010000302.1:0-783 GCA_027026755.1 Sedimenticola sp.
ACAGGATACAGGTTCAGCTGAAGAAAAAACAAACGAAGGTCAAAAAGTACCTTGTTTAGCACTTGCCTTGTACACGGTGAATAAATGCGTGGGAAGTACACTTCTCTTGCACTTCTACGTGTTTGTAATTTATTATGGTTAGCACCAGCCTGCTCGCAAGCATCTAAATATACGTCAAACCGTCGTTATTTCGCCTTGCATTACCTACGGAGACTGTCCACGCTCGTTATTTGTTGCCATTTAAAACGAAGTTTGGTCATGACGCCATAAAGCATGTTGAGAAGATGTGTTCCGTTAAGTGGATGTCTGTAGCGATCGTAAGCCACTGAAGGTTGTGCTAGCGAAGGAGCTAGTGAATGGGCGAGCGAGTGGTTGGGAACAACATCACTGATGTTGTTGTTTTTGTGGTGAGAAAGAAGAACGTTTTGCAAATTTATTAAAAAAACATCTCTTTAAAAAGAAAACTACCCTTCCATTCCATTCAGCTTCATGTCGAAGAGATGTGTGTGCGTTCATGCGTGCGTGCGTGCGTGTGTGTGAGAGCATCTCAAAGAGGCACGGACAGCAGTGCAGTTATTCCAACCTAAATATTCTTCCGACTGTGGCAATTCGAAGTCTGTTAGAAGAACGAAAACGAACGAACGAACGAACGAACGAACGAACGAACGAACGAACGAACGAACGAACGAACGAACGAACGAACGAACGAACGAACGAACGAAAGAACTGGCTTCTCGAACGATTCGCTGCCGACATCTACTTGTCAAGGGGCATGACGTACTC
>JALVNE010000302.1:793-1079 GCA_027026755.1 Sedimenticola sp.
CCATCCGCCCACGGCTGGGGACGCCAGTATATAGGCAAACATTTCCACCAGTCGACGACACTGGGCGGCACGCGTCAACCGATTACATCACTCGCGACACCGGAACAAGCGTGACCGCAACAACAACAACAACAGCGAGAGAGAACAACAGCGGACAGGAAGTCCGAGATGCCAATAAGAGGCCGCAAGGGCCAAGGCGGCGCATGAAAGACCATAAGAAGGCGGCTAGCGGTAGCCAAAGGGCATGTCATCCTTACAGCTTTGTGTTTCTCTCCATGGCATGGGT
>JALVNE010000303.1 GCA_027026755.1 Sedimenticola sp.
CAGCCCGAGGAAGGCGCCCAGATCCCCGGCATCCGCCGCTGGCCCAAAGAGTATCTGCCGGGCATCTTCGACGCCTCCCTGGTGGACCGGGAGATGGATGTCTCCCAGCAGGAGGCCGAGGAAACCACCCGCCGCCTGGCCGCCGAGGAAGGCATCTTCAGCGGCATTTCATCCGGTGGCGCCGTGGCCGCCATGCTGCGCCTGTCCCGAGAAGTGGAGAACGCCGTGCTGGTGGCCATCATCTGCGACCGGGGCGACCGGTATCTGTCCACCGGCATTTTCGATCCCGAGCCGCGCTGATGGGCCGCCGCAGACGCCGTCAACGCCTGCCCCAGGAGCCGGTGGAAGCCCGGGTGGACGCCCTCAGCCACGACGGCCGGGGCGTGGCCCGGGTGGAGGGCAAGGCCACCTTCATTCATGGCGCCCTGCCAGGGGAAAAAGTGCTGTTCCGCTACACGGGCCGGCGCAAGAGCCATGACGAGGGCGAGGCGATGGAGGTGCTGGAGGCCAGCGCGTCCCGCGTAACCCCGCGCTGCCCCCATTTCGGTCTGTGCGGGGGCTGCAGTCTGCAACACCTGGACGCCAGTGAGCAGATTCACTACAAGCAGCAGACCCTGGCGGATGCCTTCACCCATATTGGCAAGGTGGAGCCGGAGCGCTGGCTGCCGCCCCTGGTGGGGGAAAGCCCCTGGGGCTACCGGCGCAAGGCCCGTCTGGGTGTAAAAAACGTGCCCAGGAAGGGAAGGGTGCTGGTGGGCTTTCGCGAGCGCAGCTCCAGCTTCGTGGCGGACATGAACAGCTGCGAAGTGCTGCATCCCAAGATCGGTCATGCCCTGGAGGACTTGTCCACCCTCATCGCCGGCCTGTCCATCGTCAACCGTGTGCCCCAGATCGAGGTGGCCATGGACGATACCCGCTGCGTGCTCATCTTCCGCATCCTGGAGCCTCTCAGCGAAGAAGACCGGGAACGCCTGCGCCGTTTTGGCCGGGAACAGGATTTCATCATCTACACCCAGGATGGCGGCCCCGAAACCGTGGCGCCCCTGGATGAAGCGGCCGACCTGCACTACGCCCTGCCGGAATTTGGCCTGAGCCTGCATTTCCAGCCCACGGATTTCACCCAGGTGAACAGCGACATCAACCGGCGCATGCTGCACCGGGCCGTCGAGCTGCTGCAGCCTGACAAGGAAGACAGGGTGCTGGACCTTTTCTGCGGTATCGGCAACTTCACTCTGCCCCTGGCCACCCGGGCAGGGGAGGTGACTGGCGTGGAAGGCGCTGCCGAACTGGTGGCCCGGGCACGGGAGAACGCCCGCCTCAATGGTTTGCAGAATGTCCGTTTCTTCACCGCCAACCTCTATGAATCCCTGGAAGCCGAGCCCTGGATGAAGGAAAGTTTCGACAAGGCCCTGCTGGATCCACCGCGCAGCGGCGCTTTTGAAATCCTGGAGCATTTGCCCGCCATGGGCGTGACGCGCATCGTCTATGTCTCCTGCTACCCGGGTACTCTGGGACGGGACGCCGGGGAGCTGGTGCACAAGCTGGGCTACCGCCTGGTGTCCGCCGGAGTCATGGACATGTTCCCCCATACGGCCCATGTGGAATCCATCGCCCTGTTCGAGAAACGCTGATATGGCTGTAGAAATAGAAAGAAAATTTCTTTTGATTTCCGATGATTGGAGAAATAATGTAGAAACAACATTGGAAATGAGTCAGGGCTATCTCAGCCGCGACGCCCAGTCTTCCGTGCGGGTGCGCATCTGCGGTGAGCGGGCCGACATCAACATCAAGAGCACCAGGGACGGTATCTACCGCCTGGAATACGAGTATTCCATTCCCATGGAGGATGCCCAGGATCTGATGAAACACGTGGCCCATCGCCCGCTTGTCAGGAAAAAGCGTCATATCGTGCATTTTGGCGGCAAATGCTGGGAAATCGACGAATTTGAAGACGAAAATGCCGGGCTCATCGTGGCGGAGGTGGAACTGGAATCCGTGGGCGAGGATTTCCCCCGTCCCCCATGGCTGGGCCGGGAAGTCTCCACGGACGCCCGCTACTACAACAGCAACCTGAGCAAGCTGCCTTATTCGGTATGGAAAGACGAGGCATGAACCGCCTGCGCGTCCATCTTGCCCGCCAGGAACTGGAATTGTGGCAGGATGATCGTCTCGTGGCCCGCTATCCCGTATCCACCGCCGCCCCCGGGGAGCAATGCGGCAGCGGCTGCACCCCCAGGGGCCGGCACCGTATTCGCCTGAAGATCGGCGAGGGCTGTCCTCTGAATGCCGTGTTCGTGGCCCGGCGGCCCACGGGAGAGATTTATACCCCGGCACTGGGAGCAAGATACCCGGAGCGGGACTGGATACTCACGCGCATCCTCTGGCTCACCGGCGAGGAATCCGGCCTCAACCGGGGAGGGGAATGTGATACCCTGAGACGCTATATCTACATTCATGGCACCGACCGGGAAGACCTCATCGGACAACCGGTTTCCCATGGATGCATAAGAATGAAAAACAATGACTTGCTGGAACTTTTTAATCTTGTTTCAAACAACGACGCCGTTATCATCGAGGAATAGGGAAGCATGACCCACGGCCCCCTGATGCTGGACCTGGAAGGTCTTGCCCTCACCCCGGAGGAAAAGGAACGCCTGCGGCATCCGGCCGTGGGCGGAGTGATTCTGTTCGCGCGCAATTATGAATCTCCCGAACAGGTGAAAGCCCTGGTGGATGAGATCCATGAGCTGCGCTCGCCCCCTCTGCTGGTGGCGGTTGACCAGGAAGGCGGGCGGGTGCAGCGCTTCCGCGAGGGCTTCACCGAGCTGCCCTGCGCCTGCCGTCTGGGCGCCCTCTACGGGAAACATCCCCAACAGGCCCTGAACGCGGCCTACCACCTGGGTTGGCTCATGGCCACGGAACTGCGTGCCGTCGGCGTGGACTTCAGCTTCGCCCCGGTGCTGGACTTGCAGACAAATATCAGCCAGGTCATTGGCGACCGCGCCTTTTCCCCGGACCCGGTCGCCGTGGGCAAACTGGCCTTCCAGTGGGCCCGGGGCGCCCGGGAAGCCGGCATGCCGTCCGTGGGCAAGCACTTTCCCGGCCACGGCTGTGTGGAAGCCGATTCCCACGTGGACCTGCCCGTGGACCCGAGGCGCTTCGACGAGATCTGGGAACACGATTTGCTGCCTTTCCGCCACATGGTGAACAACGGCATCGAGGCCCTCATGCCCGCCCATGTGATCTATGCCAATGTGGACGACAAGCCCGCCGGCTATTCCCGGTTCTGGATACAGGAGGTGCTGCGCCGGCGCATGGACTTTCAGGGGGTGGTGTTCAGCGACGATCTGAGCATGGCGGCCGCGGATGTGGGGGGCAGCTATACCGAACGAGCCGCCCTGGCCCTGGATGCCGGGTGCGACATGATCCTGGTATGCAACCATCCCGGCGGGGCAGAGCAGGTGCTCGCATCCCTGAAAGACTATTGTGAACCCGTGAGCCAGGCGCGCATGGCGCGCATGCATGGCCGTGGCCATCCTGACATGGAGCAGGTGCACGAAGATCCCCGCTGGCGCCAGGCCATGGACAGCCTGAACCTGCTGGAAGCCGAAGAATCCCTCGACCTGGAGCTGGAATGATGAGCGTATCCCCGGAAGAAATCACAAGAGTGAGGCAGCAGGCCCGCGAAATCTGCTCCCGGGAAGAAGTGGAAGCCGCTCTGGATGACATGGCCCGGGAGATCACCCGCCGGGCTGGCGACCACGATCCCCTGCTGCTTGCGGTCATGAATGGCGGCCTCATTCCCCTGGGCCTGCTGCTGCCGCGCCTGGACTTCCCGCTGCGGGTGGATTATCTCCACGCCACCCGCTACCGGGAGCGCACTTTCGGCACTGACCTCCAATGGAAGAAGACCCCGGAATCCTCCCTGGAAGGCGAGACTGTCATCATCGTGGACGACATTCTCGACGAAGGTTATACCCTGAAGGCCATTGCCGATTACTGCCGGGAGCAGGGCGCCGCCGAGGTCATCAGCGTGGTGCTGGTGCACAAGCTGCACGAACGCAGCAACGGTTTTCAGGCCGATATCGTGGGGCTGACCACGCCGGACCAGTATCTGTTTGGCTACGGCATGGACTACAAGGGTTACTGGCGCAACGCGCCGGGCATATTTGCCGTGGAAGAAGAACATGGACACTGAACGCATCGCCATCGTCGGTGGCTCCGGCCTGACCTGGCTGGACACCCTGAGCGTAGAAAAACAGAAAGTCGTGGTCACGCCCTATGGTGATCCTTCCGCGCCCCTGACCTTCGGCCAGTTCGGCAAGCTGCCCGTGGTATTCCTGCCGCGGCACGGGGCAGGGCACACCATTCCGCCCCACGAGGTCAACTACCGGGCCAACATCTGGGCCCTGCATTCCGTGGGCGTAAAAAAGATCATCTCCGTGGCTTCCGTGGGCGGCATCACCATGGAACCGGGCATACTCTGCGTGCCGGACCAGATCATCGACTACACCTGGGGCCGGGAACATACCTATGTCGAGTCCGGCCAGTCTCCCGTCAAGCATGTGGACTTTACCGAGCCCTATTGCGAGGAACTGCGCCAGGCGCTCATCCAGGCCGGCATGAACGCCAGCGTTCGCCTGAAGAAGGACGGCTGCTACGGCGCCACCCAAGGTCCCCGTTTGGAAACGGCCGCGGAAATCCAGCGCATGCACCGGGACGGCTGTGACCTGGTGGGCATGACCGGCATGCCCGAAGCCGCCTTGGCCCGGGAACTGGACTTGTGTTTTGCCCATCTGTCCCTGGTGGTGAACTGGGCGGCAGGCCTGGGCAAGGGGCCGATTACCATGCAGGAAATTCAGAATAACCTGGAAAGCTCCATTGAAGCGGTAAAAAAACTGCTGGTTTCCATAGAAGCTATTTAACCTTCATGAGGGGACTGTCCCACACCCCAAATCATGGAAAATTCCCTCTCCCCCTCGGGGGAGAGGGTTAGGGTGAGGGGGAAACCGGTAATACTCACCCCCTCCCCAACCCTCCCCCGCGCGCGGGGGAGGGAGTTATTGGTGTATTTCCACATTAACTTCCATGAGGGGTGGGCAACCTAACACCCCAGGTTATTGAAAACATTAGGTATTTTATCGTTGATATTAGGGTTTTTCCTAATGTATTTCCACATTAAGATCTTGAAAAAGTCCTTCCATGGACTTTTTCGATCACGAAAGCGGAACCGCCAAACGCTACCAGATCCTGCTGCTCACCAGCCAGAGACGCGAGTATCGCGATTTGGGGGGCATAAGGTTGGAGGAGGGGTAGGGCCGTCGATAAATGGCACTGCGTGCGTGTCGAAATAAAGCCGGGCCATTTTCGTGGTTACGAAAAAGACTTACTCTTCGGTCAAAAGGACTGGTTTGCCCATGGCCTTTTCAATCAGAGCCACCAGCTTTTTTTGTCGATCCTTCAAAAAATCTTCGAAGTTGTCTGCCCGCAAAAGCTCGGGAGAAAGCGCGTGAGTTGCCAGAATCTCGTCCATTTCGTAATCGGAAAGCTGCACCCTTTTGTCCTGTTGTAGCCTCTTAAGATAATGGGATGGCGCATCACCGCCAATCATTCGGTTGGCCTTGTAGGAGATCATGGTCTTGTTGAGGATGCAGTCATAGATCTCGCGGGCGATTCCCGTCTTCTCACACCATGCCTTTGGAAAGATGTGATGAACGTCCAGAGAAATTTCCTGTGCATCCAGTTCCTGAATAGTGGCTTTCCAGAACCAATCTCGAGCACCCTCGCGCAGTATAAGCACATTGATGGCCTTGTAGGCTGCACTCAACCGGGTACGCAGGGTATCCAGGCGCTCGACCTGAAAGGAGGCATCGCGCACGGTTCTGGGTAAAGCGTCCTCGTCCTCAAACCAAGCAAGCAACTCTTCGTAATCGTTGGCCATGCGGGTTTCCACGGCGCCACCGTACAACTCGCCGAGCACACCGCACCAGTACCAACGGGTCAGCTTGTCGTAGATCTTGGGCTCTAACCAGCGCTCCTTCAGTCGGGACATCACCGCCGCCAATGGCACCAGTTGAGTACTATAGGGCAGCTCACGCCGATCGAAGAAACATTCCTTCTTGAGAAAACGTGCTGCCAGGCGGAATCCTTCTTCCACTGCATCGGCATGTCTTTTCCATGCCTCCAGCGGTAGCTGTAGCACGTCTCCCCGTTTGGCACTCACCGGCCGCACCTGCTTGCCACTTTTCCCGGCTTCCAGGTCCTGTAAACGCAGTTCGTGGGTGTGCAGCAGTGTGACAGCTTGCAAGAATTCCGGGGCCTCGATACCCTTCAACAGAGGATCCTGCTCAAGGCGCTCTTTACGAGAATCCACCTTGCGAATGGTTGATCCAAACCAGTCGTCCCGCAAGTTATAACCATCGGCGGCATAGCTGGCAGTGATCAGTTCGAATACAGAAAGCTGGACGCCACCGGTATTGACCTTTTCGAAGACCAGGCATACGGCTTCCTTGCTGGTTTCCTTCTTCAGTTCGATGATAGGCAACTGGTAATTGCGGAAAGCGCTGATGATCTGCTTCCTGAATTCCATGTAGGTTTTTACATGACCTGGCTGGTGCTCGAAGAACAGCTCCTCCCATTCATCCGAATTTATGATCTGGTCACAGGGAAAGTGGAGCTGCCTGCATTCCAGCTCCCGAGTAGAGAGATCGAGTTCCACATCGCGACCAAAATTGGTGCGCAACTGGCGGTTTTCATCCACAGCCACGATGGCTTCATCCAGGGCATGGGGTGCGTCGAGTGCCCGGTGGATATCGAAGTAGTAATGCCGCAGGATAGGCTTGCCTTTACTATTGCGGGTATGCACCGGCGTGGTGAGCGCGACGGCCTGGGTGAGGGTGGTCAGACGCTGTTGGCCATCCAGAATTAGCCGTTCCGGTTGCACATCTTGCCCGATGCGACCATCCAGTCCCTCCACTGGGCGGGTTTGGAAGCGCACTTCACCACCTGTTTCCAGCAGCATCACTGCGCCGATAGGGAAGGAGCGGGCGATGCTGACGAGAAGATCACGAATATGGTTATCATCCCAAACCCAACCCCGTTGAAAATCAGGCAATTGAATTTTTCCGTTGGTTATGTTTCGCAGGATGTCGGTTAAGGTGAGCTTTGTGCTGTCGAAAGTGGTCATGATTATTGTCCTTGGACTCAATTCGTAAGTGCAACTCGATCTAGAGCGGAAGGGCAAGCCGCGGTAGCATCCTGGCTAACTCAATCCGCCAAGAAAAAGAAGCATGATGAGAGGCTAGACACAACTTGCCCAAGAGGAACGATACCAAATTCATACGCTAAAGCCATCCCTGGCTTTATCAATGCGCGATGCGCCGTAGCGGTTCGTCAGCTACTGGTGAGGTGAGAACAGATGAGCAGAAAGAAACGAAGCATTTTTGACGACTTGGTTGATCTGGCCTCACACCTTCCGTGGTGGCTGGGTCTATTATTGGCCTTGGTGAGCTATTTGAGCATCCATCCATTTGCCAGCACACTGGCAACGACGCCCGCTATCACGAGTGCTGATCAGATCGGCTCAGCTGTTGCCGGACAGCTTTACGCTACGCTGGCGACGATTGGTCAGTACATAGTTCCTGCGGCATTCGTCCTCGGCGCGACCGTGTCGGCAATCGGCCGGATCAAACGAAAGGCGCTGCTCGAAGAAACGGCAAAAGCAACAACCTCGGAGGTGGCCAAGTCTCTTTCCTGGCGGGAATTTGAGATGCTGGTCGGTGAGATGTTCCGGAACAAGGGGTTCAGCATCAAGGAAACCGCCCCCGGGCCGGATGGAGGGGTGGACCTGGAACTTCGAAAAGACGGTGAACTGTCGCTGGTCCAGTGCAAACAGTGGCGCGCCACAAAGGTGGGGGTCGGTGTCGTGCGAGAGCTGTTCGGCGTCATGACGGCACGGGGTGCGGTTCATGCTTATGTGGTGACAACCGGCGTATTTACTTCCGAATCCAGGAAGTTTGCGCGGGGCCGCAATATCACGCTGATCGATGGCCAGGCGGTAGAACGCGAAATTCGTCGGCAGGCTAGATCCAAGTCAAATGTCACCAGCCTCGACACACGGCGCCAACGCACTTCGGGAGTGAAACAAAAACCGGTTTCGCGCGAGTCCTTAGCTGATGACCCCAAATGTCCCGAATGTGGAGGCAGGATGGTTCGGCGCGTAGCCAAAAGAGGGACCAATGCCGGAAAGGCATTTTGGGGTTGTAGCCAGTTTCCCAAGTGTCGGGGGACGCTCCCAGTCGAATAGCTCTGAGTGAATGGTGGACGACCAAGCAAACAAGTCATTTTAAGTCTTTACTAACCTCTTGAATCGACGCCACTTTTTTGATCATGATTCCAAGAGAAAGAGTGAATAGACCAAAACTCCCCCTTTGTTTAACGGCACCATGCCAACCCCAATAAAATTTGTCAATCATTCGTCCACTTATTCGGGGGAATAACCCGCCTTGTCTTGATGTAATTGCATGCTAGGTAGAATAGGGCAGGTTATCAGCTCTATGATTGAGCAATATTACCGTACTGGTCCATTGACGAAATGTCCCCGCTGCCTGCCATGGATGGCAAAGCAACGGCAGGTAGTTCCAGGCAGTGGGGAGGCAATACGGGATGCCGAGGGGTATAAAAGGGGTTCTTGAGGGATTATCCTAACTTGGCGTCAAACCATTTTGGATCCAGGTAGGGCTCAGCGACGAACTTGCGATATTTTACTGGAGCACCCGGCAACTAAGACGACGGTATGAATGCCACTGCTTTAGGAGTATGAACACCAATTACCCATATTGGATAAGCTTTTCTCACGGGTGCTGAGTTTATGATCGGCCTCTCTAATGATGGCGGTTATTAGATCATTTGATGCTTGGCAATATTGAAAACGCCTGACCATATTATCTTGCACGTGAGAATAGAACGTTATTGCTCCAGATTGTTTATATTGAATATCTACAATATCAGAGAAGGTAGGTAGAGGACTATATATCACTACAAGACTTCCATTATCCCCTATGGTTATGCGGTACTTTCGAAATACGCGGGATGACAAATAATTGCAATGAAAAAACTTTCTGATATCTGCATCAGGTATATTATCCGAATTATACTTAAACATTTGTATATGTTGAAATATGTAGTCATACAACGTTATCGCATTATTGATTAGCATCCATCGGCAGAATTTATCGTCTGGAGAATAAAAGCAACTATTGTTTGAATCATATATAGCCTGCACGAGAGGAGGGAAGCAGGGTGCTTCAATACCCATGAGCGTAAATATTCTTGACCAGGATTGCGCAACACAAACAGAATCTTCTCTTTGCAATAAAATAGACCTCCAAATTAAAAAGGACATACGAAAAGGACAATAATCTTCTGCCAAGTCGATATATATAGGGTGGTCCATCTGTTCTTTTGGTATGCATATGCCTTTTGAGTTTAAAGCGCATTCCAATTCATCCACCAGCTGTTGAACTGTTGGCTGTATATAATGTGCTGTGGGTAAAGCCAAATGATTCTCGTTTTCTATAATCTGGCTTGATATTGGCTTAATACAATATTCTTCTTTTGGCAAACATTGCTCCTTAGAAGTAACAGAGATGAGAAGATCTCTTATTTTTGGATAAGCTGTGAATGCTAGAAGAGGATAGCTATAATCCTCCACGAGTACTCCGGTGTCCAGACCATTATTTATGAAGTCATGATAAAGAACGTGGCAAAGGTGTTTATCGAATGATTTTAGATGCCACAATACCTCCAACATACGAATTTCACTCTCTTTATGTTCCCTTAACTGTTGCGTTCGTAATTTCCTGGAAGACGGTCTGTGGGTACCACAGATCCAGCATTTACCTCTTTGCAGTAATTCAAAATCATGTGGCCAGGGTTTCTCGCATTCAGGGCAGTATTTTACAAGATCTACGTTGTGAATCGGACACCGTTCCAACCATTGATAGTTGTAAGCATGAGAATGGAAACACTCCTTTGCACACTCGGGGCAATGGCGTCTTGAAGGAAAAATAATAGACCAGTTTTTTAGGAAAAGCCAAGGATTATCTTTCCAATATTTCTCACCTTGATATACTTGTATTATGGCGCGCGCCATCTTTTTAGTTCCACTATCCGATTTCTCTAATCGGATTCTGGTATAACCCTGAGTACCTTTAATTTTGTTCGCCATGAGGAATCTTCTTACTGCATTGTCATCACTCTCATACTTACGCATAAACAAGGAGCCAGTATTCCAGTTAATCATGACTTTTCACCGGTTTTGCCAGATCACTAACCAAATTGGATAGTTCTATGCATTGCTTGAATACATCGTCACTATAGGAATCTACCCCTATTTGAGGCAAAAAATCTGTTAGTAATAACTTTGTTGAAATTATAAAGTATTCCATTCCCCATTCGCGGATATGCAGAGCTTTTCGGTATTCGTTAAATACCCCCCATATTGAGGTAGACAAACTCTTCATTCGAAAACCGTCTGCATATGCTTCAGGAAGAAAGCACTCGGTACAACAAGGATTATCTGAATAAGGAGAGCTGTATTTATCATACTGTTCAAGGCAATACTCGACGTCGGAGAGAGACTCGAGCCCGTGAAATTCTATTTTTCTTCTAAAAAATTGTCCTTCTATGTGTTCGTTTTCACCGTTAGTGATTTTATCCAGCAACCTTTTCAATTGCTCACGATTTCCTACAAATATCACTGTCAACAAAAGCGAGTATTCTTGGGCCAACACGTCGCAAAGTTCAGCGAATAAATCCAGTTGAGCAATGCTCAGGCGCTGGGCTTCATCGACGACAAATACTACCGATTTGCTGTTGGTATTATTGGCCATTTCAGCCAGATGCATACAGAGCTTGTCGGCGAAATCCTCGTAGTCGTCATTTCGTTTAAAATCCAGTTTAAGCTTACTGAATATATCCTGAATCCGTGACTTCCCATCCCCCCGATCCCTCGTTCACCCGATGATCATCGCGTAGAATGACGTTCGAGACGGTTTTTCCATTTTCACCCGGCAGGTGAACATTCCATGGCCTTCATTTTCGAGCAGAGCGACAGCGAGATCTATGCCTCCCATGCCGGACTGGCGGTAGTGGGGCCGATCATCAACCGGCACAGTGGCCTGAAGAGGCGCCTCAAGTCCATTCCCTTGCGCCATGGCATCCCCCACATCGATCTCGTGCGCACCTATCTGGGCCTGTTGTGCCAGGGAAAGAACGATTTCGAGGCGGTGGAAGAGGTGCGCAACGATCTCTTTTTCAAGCAGGCACTGGGCATCGGCCGGGTGCCTTCTTCGGCCCGCTTGCGCCAGCGTTTCGATGAGCAGGCCACAGAGCTGACCAAAGCCGCGGACGACTGCATCGTGCCGATGCTGAAGAACCTGCGGGCTGCGGTGACCGCCTTGCCCAGCGGCCATGTGGCGCTGCATGCCGATGTGTTCTGCCTGGACAACAGCAAGACCTGCAAGGAAGGGGTGGCCCGCACCTACCACGGTTATGACGGCTATGCGCCCATCGGGGCCTACCTGGGAGAAGAAGGCTGGTGCATCGGCCTGGAGCTGAGGCCCGGTGACCAGCACAGCCAGAAGGATTTTCTCTTCTTTCTCGACCGTATTTTGCCCCGCGCCCGGGCGCTGGCGGGCAAACGGCCCTTGCTGCTCACCCTCGATGGCGCGCATGACGCTGCGGCCAACCGGGAGTACCTGGCGCGGGAACAGATCGACTACCTGATCAAGTGGAATCCCCGCAAGGAGAACCCCAACGACTGGCAGGCGCGTGCTGAAGCGGAGCAGGGTTTCGTCGAAGTGCGTCCAGGCAAGCGGGTGGCGCTGTTCGATGAAGTGATCGAATGGACCTTCGGACAACGGACCTACCGGAGCCGGCGGGTGGTTCGTCTGGTGGAACGCACGGAAGACCGCCATGGTCAACCGCTGCTGATTCCTGACCTGGTGCTGGAGGGGTGGTGGACCAGCCTGGATGCCGACAGCGTGGACGCAGAGCAGCTGATCCGCCTCTACCAGCGCCGGGGCACCTCCGAGCAGTTCCACAGTGAATTCAAAAGCGATCTGGACTTGGTGCGCCTGCCTTCGGGCAAGTTTGAAACCAATGCGCTGGTACTGGCCCTGGCGGCCCTGGCCTACAACATCCTGCGCTACATCGGTCAGAACACGCTCATTGGTCCCGATGCGCCGATCCGCAAGGCTCTGCACCGGCGCCGGTTGCGCACGGTGATGCAGGAGATGATCTACCGGGCGGTACGCCTGGTCCGGCACGGGCGGCGTTACCTCCTGCGGTTTGGCCGCGGCGACCCCGGATATGGACCATTGGCCCGTTGTTATGCCCAGGTGCTGGCGCTTTGAGCCAATCGGATTCCACTTGAAACGTCCTCGATACTGAGGGCGATGGAAAGGCGTGCCCAGAAAACCCCGGATTGACCGGTTTTGCACTTCCGGCCAAAGCGCAAAGCCCATTTTGGCCATGGAAACGGGCATCGAAACCGATGAAAAAGGGCTGACAAGCGTCATCTTGGGCAAGTGCTGCGGGAATGAGGTGTTTGTCCGAAAGAAGTCACGGATTCAGGTATATGTTTATATAGTTGCTTGATTGTTTTGCAGTCCCGACGATGTACCGAATAAACAACAACAGGAACTTTATTACCAGCTCTATCTAATATATTGCTTTTTATCATTTCAAAGGCTGATGTTTTACCGGCACGTGAGAACCCGACAACCACCGCGCCAGTTGTCCCAAGCCATACAAGCTTCGTTATTGATTCCTGCAACACTTTTATATGTGGTGTCCATATACGAAACAATATGGGGTCGAATATTGGGTGATCATTATAAATATTATTCATCGGCTGCTATCTCATTATAGTGAAATGCCATATTAGTTGACCATTCAGGTATCTCAATGGTCTCTTTAGTCGCGTCAGAAGGCTGCATGGAATGAACCAGAATCTCAGATTCTGAAGGGGCTTTTCCATCATCAAATGTGGCCGGAAGAGATTGGTTACTCGGATCCAGTTTAATATCAGGATTAGTATATTCTTGGTATAATCGGTACATTTCGAGTGCGCTTCGAGGTTTGTTTGCTCGGTCAAGCTGCAACTGAAAATACTCAACAAGGGGATCTTTCATGCGAATCTTGAGCTTGTGACATATACGATGAATATATTGACGTGTTTTTACACCGTGGGGGAAGCGCTGCCAAGAACTGGGGGCACTAACCTCACTGACATAGCGGCCATCAAGGGTGTATACCTTTAATTTACGAACATCTCGATAATCGTATTGGACAATGACTTCTTTCTTTCCGTCAGCCAAAAGATTGGCCAAGCATTCCCCCCTATACCGTACATAATAAAAGTTTATGTGAGGTGCCCGACCTTCTATACGCTTCAGATTTACACGCTTCTCCAGAATAAATGGGGATTGGGTACGGTTGAGGTCAATTGCTCGCTGGCGTAATGGATATGAGGACATCGATAGCCGTACCACATCCAACGGTGTGTTGCCCATTAGATGTGCTTTGGGCGTATTGTTGGCTTGGCTAAGTGTTGCGTAGATCGCTTCTAGCATCACCTGTACGGTACCAGCAGGTGGATTTTTGAAATTTTTTTTGCTTTCTTTGTGTGGATCGGCAGGATTCTTTCCGCTCGTGGATTTGAAGCGCCCCCCAATATCGGCTATTCGACGAATTGCATTTTCAATCAGTGATCGGGTCTTTGGCGATGCTGGTGTTCCAAGGGAGAGGGTAGCAAGGTGCTGTTCGCACACATAGTCAGCAACACTATAAGCGTGGTGTGACATGGCGTTATCCAGGGCGACCCGATGCCAGGCAACACGCGCGATTTGAGGGCTGATCTGGTTTGGAAAAGCCGCTCCTGGAGGACATCGGATGCCTTCAATAGTCGGAGTTATTGCCTCTGTATATTGACCAGCCTTCGTTAAGGTAGAAAGGACATCAAATTGTGAGCAATGGGTAGTAAAAGCGAGGTGAAAAGCGAGGTATGCAGTGGTGTCACGATCAGAAACCACCAATACCGTGAAACGTGAAATCCGAAGAGGAACCAATCTCGAATCCCACTGCAGATAGATGGTGGTATGGGCATCGAAGGTATGTTCGTCAATTTGAATCTCTCTCCCAAAATAGAAGTCGGAGGATATGGGAGAAATTATCCGTTTGGGCTGCTTCTTGAGGCTTTTCTCCATTAGAAGTAAATCGCGTAAGTCATGGTAGTAACGTCGACAGGACTCATACGCGAGACCGTCCTCAGTGAATGGATAGGTGGTCTGCGGATGATTTGCCCTGTCAAGCAGAACCAGGAAATGTTGGTGAAAAGACCCTGGTGTGAGGTTTTCAGCATTTGGGTCATCAGCAAGATCGGCCCTCACCAACTTTTCCAACCCGTCTTTGAGGCCGGGCACAGTGTTCAGTAGTGCCTGAAAAGCACAGGCTGCGCCACTGCCTTCCACCATGGTGGCCAGGGCTTTCCGGCGCTTTGGCGGCGCAAGTCTTGCGTAGGGAATCAGTGCTTGGGTGAGTGCGGGTTCTTCGTCTTCATCGCCAGCGAGTGCCCGCGCTTTTAGTCGCGATATCTGCGCCGGGTCCAACCCAGTAGTCTTTTGTATCTTGTCATATGGGAGTTGAGCCAGCACCAACTGCATTGCTTTGATGTTCTGGCGAAACGCTGCCCGTTTTTCGGGTTCGATTTCCTCAATCCGGATCACAGGCCAATTGTCGAAGTTGCGCAACGAAGGATGCCGTTGCAGGCGTTCATCCGCAGTCAAATACATAGCTGCACCTCGGTCTCCAACCCCCAAAATTCCTGTTCCAGATTTGCGGTGATCCTTCCCCGATGGAGCAGTCGGTAGATTGCGGCCTCTTTCAATTCCGTAGCTGCGCGGTTCCCAACATCAATGAAATCACCGAAAGTGAGCGATTTGCTCCCCTGGAGTTCCTCGATGATGTCCCATTCGGCGTCTTGAGTCTGAAGATGCTCAAGCGTCAGCAGATTCTGGATGATCACGATCCAGTTCTGCGCAGCAATCTCCCGTTCAAACACCGCAGCGTTGTCGATCACGACGAATATCATGCCGTGGTGCGTGAAAAATGCTTCCAGCGGCTGACGAAGCGCCGCATCGAACTCCCCGCGCGGCTTAAGCTCGCCCACGTGCTGGATGCCGTCCCGAACGAAATAGATATCGGGGACGTAAGATGTACCGTTTACAGTGAGCGCGAAGGGCTGTGGTACGTAGTAGTTCACGGTCGGGTCGCCCTCGAGCAGAGCGGCATGATAGAACTCTGCCAGGCAGTGGAACTCGCACCGGTGGTGATACTTGACCATGCGCTGCACATAGAAATCTGCTTGTCGTCTCAGACCAAGGCGGGTACGCACAGGAGAGGGGCGTAAGGACCCGCCACGGATGCGGATCTTCCGAAGTGCCGCAGGTGAGGCGGGATGGTTGGGTATTTTATCGGCCACGACCGGATACCACCTTATGAGTAGGCCGCGTCGTGTGCCGCCGATTGCCAGGTAAGCCAGGCAACGGGGATCTACCACTACCACCCGCCGGTTTTGTTGACCTTGGCACGACAACTGGCACGGCCAAGAACAATATGTAGGGGCAGGGGGTACCCGCAAATTGGCGGCGACGGGAGGAGTCGATAATTTGCGCATCAAATGCAGACACGGGTACAGGCACGGGGCGACCTCACCTTTAATAAACCAAGGTTCACACGTCCTGCCAAACGCGTGTTCGAGTGAAGACCGAAGGTCTTCTGCCATGTGCTATCCCTGGACGGGATGCGTATCCTGTGCCGTGCGCGAGCGGTTTACGATTATTCAGCTTCAGTCCGGTGGACTGGCAGTGAGCTTGGTCTGTGGTTGACCTCCGACCATGAGGGTGCGCATTTCAAAATTTAGACTGGAATTTCGATATTGCAAGGGGTCGATTCTTGATTGTGCGTGATTGGGCTGGAATTGCACCATTTACAGGTATTTGGGTGCATGTGCAGTTTTGCCCTGATGAATCGCTGATGATGGTCTATACTGGAGAAAAACCCCGCGATAAATACTTCCCAGAATGCACCAAAATAAATAATTTGAAATGGTACAAAAATTCCCCACTGACAATGCATTTCCAGCGCCCCGTCCCCGGGGGCTCTTTCACCCCGAAGAGCCCCCGTTGGCGACCTTTCCTATTCAATCTGTTCAGATCGACTGGGACCGGCTCATCGCCAAGCGGCCCACGGTGCTGGCAACGATTGACGACATGCCGGCTTATCTTCTCAAACCGGAGGTCCTGGCGTTACTGGACGAAGAAAAACACCCCACTTACCGCCTCATTCTGGATCTTATGTGGACCACCGGGGCGCGCATCTCGGAGGTGCTGGCGCTCACGCCGAGCAGTTTCGTGGACGATGGCTACGATTTTGGCGTGATCCTCAAAACCCTGAAACAACGGCCCGGACGCCCCAGCAAAAAAGCCCTGCAGCGTTCACCCAAACGCTACGTGCCCATTCTGGACCGGCTGCTGCAGGACCGGATCCAGAGTTACCTCTACGCCGGGCACTTCCGGAAAACCGCGCGGATCTTTCCCATGGCCCGCCAGACCGTGAACCGGCATATCCATGCCTTGGTGGAGCGGGTAGGGGGCGCGGATTTTCGTATCACCAGCCACACTTTCCGGCACAGCTTTGCGATTCATCTGCTACTGCACGGGCGGCCGCTAAAGTACGTCAGCCAGCTGCTCGGCCACAAGTCCATGGACAGCACCGAGATCTATACCAACGTGCTGACCATCGATGGGGGACATTTTTTGGAAGGGGTGGATTTTCATTGATAATTTTATTATCTATCGGCTTGTTGCAACCCATATATAATGCATATCTTCAGATCCGTTGGGGAGTGGTTTTGGCGCCATTGGCATCATTCGCTCCAACAGGGAATGCAATTTAACAGCAACCCAATTAAATAATGAATCACGCTGCCCACAACAAGATTGTTTCCTTCATCTGGTACATTGCCGATGACTGCCTCCGGGATGTGTACGTGCGCGGCAAGTACCGCGATGTCATCCTGCCCATGTTCGTCCTGCGGCGCCTGGACTGCCTGCTCGAAGGCAGCAAGGAAGCCGTCATGGAAGAAGTAAAATTCCAGCGGGATGCCGGTTTTGCCGAACTGGACCCCATGGGTCTCAAGGACGCCTCGGGATATGTGTTTTACAACACCTCGCCATTCACCCTGCAAAAGATTGTCGATACCGCCGCGAACAACCGTCAGCAGCTCGAAGCCAACTTCAGGCTCTATCTGGATGGATTCAGTCCCAACGTCAAGGAAATCGTGGACAAATTCAAGCTGCGCAGCCAGGCGCGGCACATGGCGGCAAAAGATGTGCTCTACGATGTGCTGGACAAGTTCACCTCACCCTACATCAACCTGTCACCCGTTGCCGCGACAGACCCCGACGGACGCAAACTCCCGCCGCTGACCAACCTGGGCATGGGCTATGTCTTCGAAGAACTCATCCGCAAGTTCAACGAAGAAAACAACGAAGAGGCCGGTGAGCATTTCACCCCGCGTGAGGTCATTCATCTGATGACCCATTTGCTGTTCGACCCGGTACAAGGCCAGCTGCCGCCCACCATGCTGATCTATGACCCGGCCTGTGGCTCCGGCGGCATGCTCACCGAATCTCAGAACTATCTGGAAGACCCGGCAGGCCCTTTCCGGGTAAAGCCGGATTCGGTATTTCTGTATGGCAAGGAAATCAACGACGAAACCTATGCCATCTGCAAGTCCGACATGATGATCAAGGGCAACAATCCCGAGAACATCAAGAACGGATCGACCCTGGCCACCGATGAATTTGCCGGGATGCGATTCGATTTCATGCTCTCGAATCCCCCCTACGGCAAGTCATGGAAAGCAGACCACAAGGCCATCGTGGACGGCAAAGAGATCCTGGACCCGCGCTTTGAGGTGGTTCTGAGCGATTTTCGAGGAGACGAGCAGACCGTGCCTGCGACGCCACGCTCCTCGGACGGGCAGCTTCTGTTCCTGATGGAGATGGTGGACAAGATGAAAACCACCAGCGACAGCCCGCTGGGCTCCCGGGTCGCCTCGGTCCATAACGGCAGCGCCCTGTTCACCGGCGACGCGGGCAGTGGCGAGAGCAACATCCGCCGCCACATCATCGAGAACGACCTGCTCGAAGCCATCGTTCAGCTGCCCAACAACCTGTTCTACAATACCGGCATCACCACCTATATCTGGCTGCTCAGCAGCAACAAGGCGACCAGCCGCAAGGGCAAGGTACAACTGATCGACGCCTCGAAGCTCTACCGGAAACTGCGCAAGAACCTGGGCAACAAGAACTGCGAGCTCACGCCCGAGCACATCCAGCAGATTGTCGAGTTGCACGCCAGCATGCCGAATGACGGTATCTCCAAGGTGTTCGATAACGAGGATTTCGGCTATTACAAGGTCACCGTCGAGCGGCCCAGCCGCAAGGCCGCGCAATTCACCCCGGAACGGGTGGCCACCCTGCGCTTTATCCCCGCCGTGGCAGAGCTGATGGAATGGGCCTACGGGCGATGGGGCGACGGCATCTACGATGAGCTGGCATCCCACAAACAGGCCATCGAGGATCATATCGACCGGGAAGATATCGGCATCACCGCCCGGAACAGGAAACTCCTGCTCAATCCCAAGGCCTGGAGCAGCCAGCGCGAGCTGATGCAGGCCGCCGAAAAGCTCATGCAGGCGGTGGGGCAGGATTTGCATATGGATTTCAATGTCTTCCGCTCCCTGGTTGAAGAAAACCTCAAATCGCTCGGGATCAAACTGACCGTATCAGAGAAGAACCAGATCTATAATGCGGTCAGCTGGCAGGATGATAAGGCTGAAAAGGTCATCAAGAAGGTCCACAGGCTCAAGGGCGACAAGCTGGGCAAAGTGCTCGAATCGCTGTCGTTTGGTGATTTTCAGTGCGAGCAGGGCATGCTGGCCGACTTCGGCTACTGGCCAACAGAGACCCAGGGTGAGTACATTGAGTACGAGACCGACTCGGACCTGCGCGATACCGAAAACGTACCCCTGAAAGAAGATATCCACGCCTATTTTCTGCGTGAAGTCCGCCCCCATGTGGACGAAGCCTGGATCAACCTCGGCGCCACCAAGATCGGCTACGAGATCAGCTTCAACAAATACTTTTATCAACACAAGCCGCTGCGCTCGCTGGAGGAGGTCACGCGCGATATTCTGGCGCTGGAGGCCGAGACCGAGGGGCTGCTTAAGAGGCTGGTCAGTTTTGGGGCAGAGGGGGGATGATGGAACAAGCCACCTTTCCCAGATACGATCAGTATAAATCTACTGATGTGAAATGGCTCGGCGATATTCCTGAGCATTGGTCGATCGGAAAAATTCGGGCCGTCACTGTGTTGAAGAGTAAAAAGAATCAACCGGATCTTCCCGTGCTGTCCGTCTATCGGGATTATGGAGTAATTCTCAAGGATTCAAGGGATGACAACCATAATGCTACTTCGCTCGACACCTCCAACTATAAAGTCGTGGATGTTGGTGACCTTGTGGTCAACAAAATGAAGGCATGGCAAGGCTCGATGGGAATTAGCCAATATCGCGGAATCGTCAGCCCGGCATACATTACTTGCACAGTGGACACAGAACGAGTTTTCCCGAAATTTCTTCACTACCTGCTTCGCTCCCAGCCCTATATTGGCGTTTACAATGCTTTGTCGTATGGTGTTCGGGTTGGCCAGTGGGATATGCACTATGAAGACTTCAAACATATTCCGCTCCCGATCCCAAGTCGAGAAGAACAGCAACGCATCGCCAACTTCCTCGACCGGAAAACCGCCGAAATCGACGAGGCCATCGCCAAGAAACAGCGCCTCATCGAGCTGCTGAAAGAGCAAAAGGCCATCCTGATCAATCAGGCCGTGACCAAGGGGCTTAACCCAGATGCGCCCATGCGGGATAGCGGGGTGGAGTGGATTGGGGACATACCGAGTCACTGGTTAATAAGGAAACTTAAGTACTTCACGGAAGTACAAAGCGGTATCACTCTAGGTAAGCTCTACGGAGGCAATAACCTTTCTTCGTATCCGTACTTGCGTGTTGCCAATGTTCAAGCAGGGTATTTCGAGCTAGCCGAGATTGCGGAACTGCGCTTGCCAAGGCAAATCGCCAATCAGTACTTGGTGAGGAAGGGAGATATCTTGATAACTGAAGGTGGTGATATTGATAAACTTGGACGAGGAACTGTTTGGAAGGGAGAGATAGGGAACTGCCTCCACCAAAATCACATTTTCGCGGTGCGCGTCAATCAGCGCCTGGTTTCCGAGTACTTCGTCTCAATCGTGTTGGGGGCGGATTATGGACGTAGGTACTTCACTCACACAGCGAATAAGACGACTAACTTAGCCTCGACGAATAAGGCCAAGTTAGGGAATTTTCCAGTTGCAATACCACCTATTAACGAACAGCAGAAAATTCTGGAATACTGTGAAGTGATAGATACTGAATATGACGCCGTAATTAATACAGTGCTACGTGAAGTCGCTTCATTGAACGAGTACAAGCAAGTAGTCGTCGCTGATGCGGTAACTGGAAAAATCAAACTATAAGAACGTAGTCCATGATCAGCCAAACCAACCAACAGCCTCTGGAAGCCGTCATCAATAAGGTACTGAAGCATCAGATCTGCATTGCAGTCCTCGGCAAGGAACGGTCAGGTGGCAACATGGCTGGGAGATTGGAGTATGTCTGAGCAAGCGGTCGTCTCTCCGGCTGTGAGGGAGGAAATCCTGCGCAGGCTGCGTGCGGCCGAGGTGGAACACGGGATGAAGATTCTCTATGCCTGTGAGTCGGGTAGCCGCGCATGGGGATTTCATTCAGCCGATTCCGATTACGATGTCCGCTTCCTTTATGTGAGACCACAGGACTGGTACTTGTCCTATCAGGTCGAACGCAAGCGGGATGTCATTGAATATCCCATTGTTGATGAAATCGACTGTAGCGGCTGGGATATCCGCAAGGCGCTGTACTTGTTTTCCCGCACCAATGGCGCCTTGCTTGAATGGTTGAAAAGCCCCATCCGCTACGTTGAGCAAGGCCAGTTTGCTCGGGGGTTGCGAGACCTGGAGGCAAGGGCGGTAAACAGAACGGCGCTTTGCTACCACTACAGCCACTTGGCGAGAAGTAACGCGCGGGAGTATTTATTCAGCGATCAGGTCAAACTCAAGAAGTATCTGTATGTACTTCGTCCCCTGCTGTCGATTCGTTACATTGAAGCCTGGGATGCAGCGCCTCCCATTGAGTTTCAAGCCCTGGTTGATGCCGTTGCACCCATCGAAATACAGCCTGCCATAGCTCATTTGCTACTACTCAAACGCCGTTCTCCTGAATTGGGTCTGGGTGATCCGATTCCGGAAATCAATGGGTTTATCAAGGCAGAGCTGGCGAGACACGACGGATACTTCACAGGTCAGGGACGCCCGGATATTCTAGACAGGGATGAAATTTCGGCTGAACTTGATCGTCTGTTTCGCGAGGCTGTATCCGGGACTGGTGCAGGGAAAGGTGATCATTTGATTCAAGGCTTTGAAAGCCAGGTTTAGGGTTTTAAGTGATGAATAAAACAAATAGTTATATACTTTTATTCATTTGATACCTAAGGAAAGAACAGGACAGAGCAATGGTCAGCCAAGCCAACGAACAGGCACTGGAAGCCAGCATCGAAAAAGCCCTTTCCGGTATCAGCCGCGAAGCGCTGATAGATCAGGTTGGCAACAACGATGCCATCGCACTGGCGAAAGCGGCGCGGTATCGTACAGAGGCGGGGCATGGTTACCAGTTGGGCTGGTCATCGGATTATGACCGCGAATTCGCCATCGACAGGGAGAAATTCTGGGGCTTTCTGAACGCTACCCAGGCGGATGAACTGGCCAAGCTGAAGGACCAGTCCAACTGGCAGCGGCTGGTGCTGGAGCATCTGAACAAGCGCATCAAAAAACACGGCATCCTCAAGGTGCTGAAGAATGGCCTGTCCATCAATGATGCCCACCTCACCTTGCTCTACAGCGCGCCCTATAACGATATCAACCCGGAAGTGGCGGATAATTTCGAACGCAATATTTTCTCAGTAACGCGCCAACTCTATTACTCACAGGCCAATCCCAACCTGTCCATCGACATGGCGCTGTTCATCAACGGCTTGGCCATCGCCACCCTGGAGCTGAAAAACGCCTGGACGGGCCAGACCACCTACCACGCGATGAAGCAGTACCGCGAGGATCGTGATCCGAACGAGCCATTGTTGCAGTTCGGGCGCTGTCTGGTGCACTTCGCCGTCGATACCGACGAGGTCTATATGACCACGCGCCTGGCGGGCAAGAAGACGGTTTTTCTGCCATTCAACAAGGGACATAACCACGGCAAAGGCAATCCGCCCAATCCAGGCGGCCATCGTACGGCCTATCTGTGGCAGGAGGTGCTAAGCCGTCACAGCCTGACCAACATCATCGAGCACTTCGCCAAACTGGTTGGGGAAAAGCCCAATGATCCGTTGCACCGGCGCACACTGTTTTTCCCACGCTACCATCAGTTGGAAGTGGTAAGGAAACTCTTGGATCACGCCAGAGATCATGGGGTAGGGCATACCTACCTGATTCAGCATTCCGCAGGTTCGGGCAAGTCCAACTCCATCACCTGGGCGAGCTACCAGCTGATCGAGCAATACAAGCCGGGCAGCCACCAACCGATTTTCGACTCGGTGGTGGTGGTTACTGATCGCCGCGTGCTCGACAAGCAGCTGAAGAACAACATCAAGCTGTTCTCTGAGGTAAAGAACATCGTCGCCCATGCCGATAGCTCCCAGGATCTCAAACAGGCGCTGGAGGGCGGCAAGAAGATCATCATCACCACCATCCAGAAGTTCCCGTTCATCGTGGATGGGATAGACGACTTGTCGGACAAGCATTTCGCAGTCATCATCGACGAGGCTCATAGCTCCCAGTCTGGCTCGGCGGCGGACAATCTCAACCGGTCGCTGGGCGAGGGCAGTGAATACGACGATGGCGAAGACGAGGTGCAAGACAAAATCCTGGAGACCATGCGCCGCCGCAAGATGCGCGGGAACGCCTCTTACTTTGCTTTTACCGCCACCCCGAAGAACGCCACCCTGGAACGCTTTGGTGAGCAACAAGCCGATGGCAGCTACAAACCTTTCCATCTGTATTCCATGAAGCAGGCCATCGAGGAAGGCTTCATCCTCGACGTGCTCGCCAACTACACCACCTATCAGAGCTACTACGAGATCGAAAAGTCGATCCAGGACAACCCGCTGTTCGACAGCGCCAAGGCCCAGAAAAAGCTGCGGGCCTATGTCGAGGGCCACAAAGAGACTATCGCCGTCAAGGCCGAGATCATGGTCAGCCACTTCATCGATCATGTGGTCAAGCCGAAGAAGCTCAAGGGCAAAGCCAAGGGCATGGTTGTCACGCGGAATATCGAAACCGCCATCCACTATTACCAAAAGATTCGTGACCTGCTGAAAGAACGGAATGCGGGATTCAAGGCTGTGATTGCCTTCTCCGGCAAGAAAACCGTCGATGGCGCCGAATACACGGAAGAGGGCATCAATGGGTTCCCGAGCAAGGACATCGAGGACAGGTTCGACAGTGATGATTACCGCCTGCTGGTGGTCGCCAATAAATACCTGACCGGCTTCGACCAGCCCAAGCTCATGACCATGTACGTGGACAAGAAACTGCAAGGCGTTCTGGCCGTGCAGGCGCTGTCCCGCCTGAACCGCTGTAATCATAAGCTCGGCAAGCGCACGGAGGACATCTTCGTCCTGGACTTCTTCAACACCACCGATGCTATCAAGAAAGCCTTCGACCCGTTCTATACCGCCACCAGCCTGTCTTCCGCGACCGACGTGAATGTGCTGCACGAGCTGAAGGAATCATTGGACGAAGTGGGCGTGTACGAATGGCATGAGGTGGAGCAATTCAACGAACTGTTCTTCAAGAGCGTGCCCGCCGAACAACTCAGCCCGATCATCGATACCTGTGCGGAGCGCTTCAACAGCGAACTGGAACTGGACGACGACGCGAAAGCCGACTTCAAAATCAAGGCTAAGCAGTTCGTCAAGATCTATGCTCAGGTCGCCTGCATCCTCTCATTCGACAACATTCTCTGGGAAAAGCTGCACTGGTTCCTCAAGTTCCTGATTCCCAAGCTGAAGATCAAGGACAAGGACAAAGATGTGCTCGATGAGCTGCTGGAGAGCGTCGATCTTTCCACCTATGGCCTAGAAAGAACCAAACTCCAGGAAGAGATCGGGCTGGACAGCTCTGAAAGTGAGCTTGACCCGCAAAACCCGAATCCGCGTGGTGTCCCACCAGATGAGCCAGAGGTGGACACCCTGGACGAAATCATCAAGGCGTTCAACGAATGCTGGTTCCAGGGGTGGGATGCCACGCCGGAAGAACAACGGGTCAAGTTCATCAACATCGCCAAACACGTGATGGATGACCCCAGCTACGAGACCCAGGTCGTCAACAATCCCGACAAACAAAACAGCCAACTGGCCCTAGAGAAGCTTATTCAGAACGCCGTCAGCAAGGAACGGCGGCGGGAACTGGACCTGTACAAGAGCTACGCGCAGGATCCTGAGTTCAAGCGGGCTTTTGATGCTTCGATTGCTAGGTTATTAGCGCAAGGCGAAGGGCTGGTAAAGCAAATGCTCTCAGATACCCAAAATTGACCCGAATATCGAGAATGATCTGTAAAGCGACAAGGAGGACGAATGACCCTTGTATATGAAGTACAAGCTGAAGATGTTGCTGGGCTAAACGATGTTCAGCTTACTAGACTCCTGAAAATGCTCTTGCATCAAGAGTCAAGAGTAGCGGGCATTGCACAACGTGCAGTTGATGTTGCGCTCAATATTCGTGTTGCGGATGGTGGTGAGGACGGTCGAATTCAATGGGAAGATGGCCCGGCCCATACCGACTATCTACCATGCCGCTTCGTCCAATTTCAAAATAAAGCAACCCAAATGGGGCCTACAGCCTGTGCAGATGAACTCGTAGCGCATGACGAAATCAAGCCTAGAATCGACGAAGCATTATCTGCTGGTGCTGCCTATATCTTGTTTACAACGCAGATGCTTAATACCGCTCAGAAAGACGAGCGCATTACAAGAATTCGAGAAAAGCTCAGAGAGCATGGGAAAGACTATGCCGATACGGCTGTTATCGAAGTTTACGACGCGTCAACTATACAAGGCTGGGTGAACCGCAATATTGCGGCAATCACTGCTGTCTTAGATTGGATTGGGCGACCATTGGTCACTGGTCTGCAAACTTGGGAGCACTGGGAACGTTATGGTGAAAACCATGTGTTTGAGTTCATAGCTGACGACCATCGCAATGCCGGTATACAGGAAATTCGAGAACAATTGGGCAGCCCCAAACGAAGTGCTCGTATCATCGGTCTTTCGGGGTTGGGTAAGACTCGACTTGCACTTGAAATATGTCGAGGCGACTCAAGTCTGGACGGTTTGTTAGAGGGGGTGATTTACGTTGATGCCGGGGTGATCGGCAATGATCTCATTGGTGTGGTGTCAGAGTGGGTCAAACAGAAGCTCAAAGGAACGCTTGTGGTTGATAACTGTGAATTAGGACTGCATCAGTCTTTGAATCGCGAAATCAAGCACCCTGATAGCGAATTGTCTCTACTGACTATCCATTTTAATCCAGAGAAGGATGATAACACTTCACCATTTTGCTTAGAGCCAATGTCTGATGAGCTGATTAAAACGATGCTCCAGTCCAACTATGGCGAAAGCATTCCTGATTTGGATCGAGTGGTTTCTTTCGCTCAAGGGTTCCCTCAGATGGCGGTTCTCTTGGCAAATGCAAGATTGGATCAATCACCAAGCATGGGTAGTTTGACCGATGATTATCTGGTTCAAAAAATGCTCTGGGGAGGTGGAGATAAAAATGACGATGACGAAAAAATACTCCGAGCTTGTTCGTTATTCGAAAAATTCGGAATTGAAGAGGATGCTGCGGTTGAGTCCAAGTTCATCGCCAACCAAGTAGCAAACACAGACGAAGACTCTCTATACGATTGTATTAAGCGATTTGAGAGTAGGGGGGTCGTAAACAGCGTTGGGAGATACTCCCAGATAATTCCCAAGCCACTGGCAATTCGCCTAGCTGGGGATTGGTGGCAACATACGCGAAGACCACGGCAGGAAGAGCTGATCGCTACAGACATGCCAGGGCTGTTGGAAAACAGTTTCTGCGATCAGATATCTAAAATGGATTTTTTACCTGAAGTTAAGGACTTAACGGCTGACTTATGCGGTATTCAAGGCCCTTTTGGGCAAGCGGAAGTGATCCTGTCTGAAAGGGGTTCTCGTCTCTTCCGCGCACTTGTGGAAGTGAACCCCTCTGCAACAACTGATTCCCTATATAGAGTCTTTTCGAATCTCGAAAAAGAGGCTATCGAAAGCATCCGTGGTGACATAAGAAGAAACCTAGTCTGGTCGTTAGAAAAGCTCTGTTTTCGGGAAGATACCTTCGACCAAGCTGCGAGGGTTATGCTGGCGTTGGCAGCAAGTGAAAATGAAAGCTGGAGTAACAACGCCACAGGGCAATTTATACAGCTATTTCGGGTGTTTTTATCTGGTACAGCAGCCCCACCAGCTTCCCGCCTTCATCTGATTGATGAAGCTCTTCAGTCACCAGATGATGCAACACGATTGCTTGCAATTGAGGCGTTATCGACCGCTATAGATACTTACGGTGGAAGTCGTGCGGTTGGGGCTGAATATCAGGGTAGCGGCGCACCATTGGAGGAATGGAGGCCGACTATATGGCAAGAAGCATTCGATTACTGGATTGCAGCTATCAATAAGCTGACAGTATTAGCTATTCACGATACACCGGAAGGAATTCGAGCCAAACGAGCAATCGGTCGTAATATCCGAGGGTTAGTGTCGAAAAGCCAAGGTTTGATGGAAACGCTTAATGACTCGATTCGAGCAGTGGTTGATGCTCAAGGCACAGTTTGGCCTGAAGCACTAGAAAGTATTAAGCACTCATTGTCTTACGACGCAGAGCATATGCCACAGGAAGCTGTGGATACCTTACGCGAATGGGTAGAGCTATTAAGCCCAGTTAGCCTTGAAGAAAAGCTACGTCTGTTAGTTTCTATCCCGCTTTTCGAACACGAGGAGGATGAACAAGGTAATCTCGTTGATATCGCCGCATTGAACGCTATCGCACTAGCCAGGGAGTTGGCGGGAGACCTGGAAATATTGGTCAGTCATTTGCCACAGTTGTTGCGTGGAGAGCAGCGCCACGCGTACACCTTTGGAAAGGAGTTAGTTAGCGCATCAGGCACGTGGGAGCCACTTCTGACTGCGATTATCGAGTTTCTACACTCAACTTCAGAAGCAAACCCAAATCTGTTGTTCGGGGTTTTGGCAGGCGTCTATGAATTAGAACCTGCTGACTGGGAAAAGATTGTTGAAGATCTTAGTGAGTCAGAGTCACCCGAGTTGGTGGACTTATATCCTGGTGCAATTACAACGGGGACAATTGTCGCCAAACACTTAGAAAATATCCTCAAAGCATTGGAATCGGGGCAGTTGAAAGAAACGTCTGTCTCAATTCTTGCTTATGGACGGAATACTGATTCTTTGTCAGCTAACGAAATCAAGAGCTTCACTGTTAGATTATCCCGTCACTCTGATGCATCCGGTTGGGTCGCCCTGGATATCCTATCTATGTATTGCCATGGTAATAAAACACGATTTGAGGAGACTGTTGAAGCATTTAAGGAAATACTGGCGAATCTGAATTTGGAAGAAAACCTACACTTACATGGCCACATGGGTGCTCACCTTTGGGAAACAGCTGCAAGAAAAGTGCTGACTATGGATAGCAATTCTGAATTTGCGGTGCAATTAGTTCGGAAACTGCTGTCGTCCAGGCTAGAAAAGATCAGCTACAGTGACATCCGCCATGCTATCCAGCCGGTTCTGCGTGTAATTTTTACGCACTATGGCCGTGATGTGTGGCCACTGATAGGAGATGCAATCGTAAAGGCTTCGCCATCAGAGATGTATACGATTGCCCAAATCTTGGGGGCAGATGATCATTCGGATCGCGGGAAACATCCAAGTGTACTCTCGGAGCTTCCCAATGAAATCCTCGTCGAGTGGTGTGCCGCAGTGCCGGATGTTGGCCCTGAGTTTGTCGCATCGGCTACTGAAGCATTTGTTTCAAATGAGGACGGTTTCCAGCTATCACCAACAGCACAGTTTTTGATCGACGAATACGGTGAATCAGAGAAGGTGTTAAGTGCGTTGGCATCCAACATGGGATCATTTGGTTGGACCGGATCAGCAGTTCCACACTACGAGAAAGAACTCTCGGCACTTGAGCCGCTGGAACAGCATCAGAAAGCAGTGGTTCGCAATTGGGCCACAAGAAGGATTCAGTATCTAAACGAACGCATTAAGCACGAGAAGGTTCGTGAAGAGGAACATTCCATCGGTATCTATTGAAACACCGCGTTCGGAAAACGGGAATTTCCCCAATCGTAGCATTAGCTTTGAATTTGGCATTTAGCTAAATAAAACTTTCACTCTCTCCTGAACCGTGCATTCTTCAGTGGAGTGTTGTAAATAATACCTGAATCCGTGACTTTACACCCATACCCGCTCGTCTATGGCGGCAATTGCCGAGGGACGTGCTCTTTCGCTTCTGTTCACCTGAACTGATACCTGCTTTCCCGCCCAAAATGCACGGCACATC